>DATGTB010000034.1:0-2891 GCA_035302065.1 Paenalcaligenes sp.
AGCAGGGACTCCATCATGACTTTGTCATGCTCTAGCCAGTCGTTGGCTGCGGCGGCCTTGAGCATGGCATACTCGCCGCTGACCTGGTAGGCAAATGTGGGCATGCCAAAGGCGTCCTTGACATCGCGAATCACGTCCAGATAGGGCATGCCGGGTTTGACCATGACCATATCCGCACCCTCGCGAATGTCTGCAGCTACCTCGCGTAATGCCTCGGAGCGGTTGGCGGGATCCATTTGGTAGGTGGCCTTGTCGGATTTGCCCAAAAAGCTGGCCGAACCCACCGCATCTCTAAAGGGGCCATAAAAGGCGCTGGCGTATTTTGCCGAATAGGCCATGATGCGGACATCGATAAAGCCGTTGTCATCAAGTACCTTGCGCAGGGCAGCGACCCGACCGTCCATCATGTCACTTGGCGCTACAATATCCACGCCCGCTTGTGCCTGGGATAGGGCCTGCTGACACAATACCTCTACCGTGGGCTCATTGAGCACATACCCCTCATCGTTGATGATGCCATCCTGACCGTGGCTGGTATATGGATCCAGAGCCACATCAGTCAGAATGCCTAGTTCCGGAAAGCGCTTTTTCAGCTCGGCGATGACGCGTGGTATGAGCCCCTTGGCATTAGCAGCCTCCTTACCGTCAGGAGACTTGAGATCTGCCTCGATATTGGGAAATAACGACAGCACGGGTACGCCAAGCTCGAGACAGCTTTCAGCAGCCTCAAAGATGCGGTCAGGAGAATAGCGGTATACACCAGGCATGGAGCCCACCTCCTCCTTGATGTTATTGCCTTCGCGAATAAACACCGGGTAAATCAAATCATCTGTGGTGACCTGGTATTCACGCACCAGTCGACGGGTAAATTCGTCAATCCGGTTGCGCCGCAAGCGAGTAGCAGGAAATTGTGTAGCAGGGATAAATTTATTCATGGTATGACCTTGGGTGAAACCCAGTTTTCAATTTGTTCAGAAGCCTCTGTCAACCCGAGTCGTTGGGTAGCAGAGAATGCGAGTACCGTGGATGGGCTGTATTTGGCCCATTGTTTTTGTATTGCAGCCATGGCTGTGACACGTCGTCCGTAGGCCAGTTTGTCGGCCTTGGTGGCCAGAATCAAGACGGGCTTTTGGGTCGGTGCTATCCAGTGGGCAAGCTGTAAATCCAGTTCGGTCAGCCCTCGTCGTATATCGATCAGGAGAACGATGCCGGCGATGCTGCTGCGTTGCTGTAAGTAGGTACCGATTAGGGCATCCCACTGTTGTTTTTGAGCCTTGTCAACAGCCGCATAACCATAACCAGGCAAATCCACCAGAAATCCCAGATAGTCATCGGGATGTAATGGATCGGGCAAGCCGAAAAAATTGATCAGTCGGGTCCTGCCCGGGGTCTTGCTGGCATGCGCCAAACGACGCTGGTTGGTCAGCACATTGATCGCCGAGGATTTGCCCACATTGGAACGACCGACAAAGCACACCTCGGGCGGACCGGCCGGTGGCAGTTGACGGGCATGTGCTGCAGAGGTTACAAATCTGGCACGATGCAAAATAGACATTATAGTGAGTTTCCCATTTAATTTATTCCAACTATTGTATAATCATAGTCTTTGAAACAGCTATGATCATTTCAAAAGGGTTTTTTTAATCGTATTGGTTAGCAATATGGTGATTCTCAAATTGAGTCATCAGTGCCCCCAGAACCAAGAAGATCGTCGAGGTCTCCATGAAGCGCGTGCTTAAAAAAATATTTTTAACCGGTGGTTTTATTCTTGGCAGTATAGCGGTCACAGCGAGTCATGCTGTGGACCTTTCTCGCCCGGATGTTGAAAAAGGTGAGCAGATTTACATGCAGGGCGATCCGGCTCGCGGCGTGTTGGCTTGCGTGACATGTCATGGCGAGCAGGGTAATAGCGTAATGGATATTTACCCTAATCTGGCGGAGCAGCCGTTTGAGTATTTGGTCAAGCAGATGAAAGACTTTCGTCCTGATGGGGACAAGCCTGCATCCAGGCTCGGTGCTGATGGCTCACCTGCAGTGATGGCGCCTATCGTGGCAAATATGACGGATGAGGAAATGCGCGATGTTGCATTTTATGTGAGTCTGCAGGCCCTGGATTCGGAAAAAATGGCCAAGGCAACTAATGAAGACACTCTAGAGCGTGGTCAACAGATTTGGCGCGGGGGCATTCCTGAGCGTAATGTTGCTGCGTGCGCCTCCTGTCATGCTCCCAATGGTGCTGGTATCCCTGGTGAGTATCCTCGTTTGCGTGGGCAGTTTTCCTCTTATATTGCCGATCAGCTGCGTTTGTTCAGGGATGGGGATCGGACCAACGACGCCGCCATGCTGGATATTGCCAATCGCATGCATGAAAATGATATCAAGGCGATTGCAGATTACGCCGCAGGCTTACGTTAAATAAAGTCCCCACTGCGTTAACCCTGATGCCCTGGTTTGTGATGAGGTTCGGTCGTCACACTGGGGCATTTTGTTCGTAATCACATGTAAGCTTGATGGCTATCGCTGTTGATTGAACTATTGCCCTTTAAAATCATCCATATCTTATAGTACCAATCCGGATTAGCATGCGGTCAGTGTGATTGCCGTATTAATCTTCTTTGAATCCTGACGTTTTGATATTGCGGGCTTAGCGCCCCAGGGCGAGATAGCCTTTAAAGCGTCAACAAATCATTTAGCGTTGTGTCTTTTAAAACTGTTGAGCGTCGAGTCGGTGTTACGGAGATATTTGAGCTGCTAGGCTCAATGCGCTTTGCCATTAGCTTGCTGGTTTTTATTTGTATCGCCAGCATTATTGGCACCGTTTTACCGCAAAATGAGCTGCCTAATACCTATATCAATCAGTTTGGGCTGTTTTGGTATGCATTCTTTGACAT
>DATGTB010000035.1:0-4108 GCA_035302065.1 Paenalcaligenes sp.
CCAGGACAATGACTTTCCAATAAGGCAACAGACGCTCGTATATCCTGCGCCAGATTTCAGCTTCTTCCTGAAAATTTTGTGGAACAAAATGCGTGGTATGGTTACTCAATCGTTTACTCGCTTCATATAATTCAGTACTAGCATACCGCATTTTAACTTGCCTACGGAACTCGAGATCAACTATTCATTTTTTTTTATAAAATGCCCGACCCCAGCCCGTCTCAACCTGCCTTGTTATACCTGCGTTTGCCCAATTGGTTAGGTGATGTCTGCATGTGCCTGCCCATCCTCGAATCTTTGCTACAAAAAAAAGAGTATGAGCTGGTTGTGGTTGCCCGACCCTGGGCCCAACAACTATTAAAGCATTATCCCATTCCGCACTGGGTCTTGGTGAGTGGCTCTACCAGACAGAGCAGCAAAGCAGTGCAGGCGCACCGCAAAGTCCACCGTCAGCGTGCAGCCAAAGGGCTTATCATCCCTGATTCATTTTCCAGCGCCTGGGTATTCTGGCGCGCTGGCATTCCTTCTGCCGGGGTCAGGGACGAAGGGCGCAGTCTGTTTTTACGTTGGCCTTTTGATAAACCAGCGCTTTCTCTGCATACCGTGGCGTATTGGTATCAGCTGGCTTTCGAGGCTCTGCAGCGCTGGCAAACTCCCATTGCCCCCTTGACAGGCCAGCAGCTCAAGCTGCGTTTGCCCGCCGATGATGCCCCCCTGCTACGACAACTACAATTGCATGAGCCGCGGCGTACCATATTGATAGCGCCCACAGCAACCGGTCGGCACCATGGGCAGGTCAAGATCTGGCCCTACTTTGAAGAGTTGACCCAATTATTGCAGGCCGAGCAAGTGCGGGTGATCATGTGCCCTCCGGATAATGAGATCTCCCAGGCAGAACAAAATGCGCCATCAGCTGAACGCCTCCCCCCCCTGCCCATTGATCAATTTGCTCAATTATGCCGAAGTGTAGGCTTGGTGGTATGTAATGATTCCGGTGTCTCTCATGTGGCCGCTGCCGCACAGGCCCGACAAATAACCCTATTTGGTGTGACCGCATCACAGCGCACTGGGCCCTGGTCAGTGTCCGCCACCTGTCTGGGCGAGCTGGGCCGCTGGCCGAGCCTTGCCGAGGTCCATGAGCACTGCTTACGAGCCTTAGAGAAAAGGAATGAGTGTGTCTAGCGCGTTGGCCCAGCTTGTTGTTCCTGTCAATCTGGCAATTGCACTGGTCATTGCTGGCTGTCTGTTTTTTATTTTCAGACGGCGTAAGTCTGCATTCTCTTTATTCCTTGGCGCTGCGCTGTGGGTGCTGGTCTGGTCTTTGCCCGCCACCTCGCTTTTTCTGGGCGGTGTTTTGGAGCAACGCTATCCGCATTTGCCCGCTGAGCAAAACCCCACAGCGCAGGCCATTATTGTCCTGGGTGGGCATACCGCTGCCAATCGCCATAACTGGTTCGAGCCCCTGGACCTATTACAAAGCAAATCCAGGGTTGAGCGCGCTGCGCAGCTCTATCACGCCGGGCGCGCACCCCTGATTATTGTTTCCGGGGCAGCACTCGATGGCGGTACCAGTGAAGCGCAGGGGATGGCGAAAAGACTCAGAGAGCTCAATGTACCTGCAGAGGCCATCATTATGGAGGAGTCCAGCCACACGACGCGCGAAAACGCACTCTATACGGCCAGGCATCTGCAGGAATTGGGCATTGAGCAAAGCCTGTTGGTCACATCGGCATTGCATATGCCCCGCTCCATGGCCAGTTTCAGTCGCTTTGGCCCGCATTTCATCCCCGCACCCGTGCGCCCCCAGATTGTGCGGCCCCAAACGGCGCACTTTTCTCCCTGGCGGCCCAGCTGGCATACCTTATATGCCAGCCGCTCCATCATCAAGGAGTATCTAGGCCTGCTGGTCTACTGGGCCCGCGGCTGGGTTTGATTGCAATCAGGACTCTGCACGTTTATCGGCGGCTGCCTCATCAGCGTCCGGGCTGGGCGGATGCCAATCAATCTGCTCATTTAAAAACCACAGCTGGGTATAGCGAAACATATTACCACTGGCTGCCATCAATGCCAGGATAAAGCCCTGCCGACCATCCAAAAATCCCCTGCGCAGAAAGTACACGCGTATGAACGTCCACAGCATTTTTACGGTGATACCCACCATGCCTATTTTCTTGCCCCGTGCATGCAGGCCTTGGGCGGCCGCCTCGGCGTAGTGGCTCATCTTGGCGATATGAGTCGCCTGACTATCATAGGGATAGTGATATATCAAACCCTGCAAGCGTCCGATCGGCCCTGAAGGGACAACACGCTCATGAACCAGATCATCACTAAATCGGGCCTTGCCCCGTCGAAACAAGCGCAATAAATAATCTGGATGCCAGCCACTGTGACGCATCCAGCGACCAGCATAGCAAGATAGACGCGATACCTCATACGCCTCAAATGAGGGATGCTGGCCCGCCTGATCTGCACTTAATAAACGCTGTATTTCCGCCCCCAATGCAGCCCCTACCCGCTCGTCGGCATCGAGCGACAGCACCCATTGGCCTTGAGCATAATCCAGGGCCCGGTTTTTTTGCACTCCAAAACCCGGCCAATCAGCGCTTTGAAAGACCTTGGCTCCGGCACGCCTGGCCCGCGAGCAGGTGTCATCGGTGCTACCTGAGTCCAGCACAATGATCTCATCTGCAAAGCCGACCGAGGCAATACACTGCTCGATATGTGCCGCCTCATTTTTGGTAATAATGATGACCGACAGCCGCACCGTGAACTCCCTTGAATATTAATATTGTATTTCTATTTGCTCACTGCCCACCCAGCGATGCAATTGGTTCAACAACGCATCAGCAAGGCGCACATTCCATTCCTGCCCCAAACGCACGGCACAGGAATAGTCCGTATTGACCAGATTTAACTCTACCGGAACACCAGGGCGGTTATTTTCGGGCTCACCGCGAAATGGATTCAGTACGCGGCGTAACACCTCTGACTCCTGTTGCTCGGCCGGCAAATAAATGCGCAAACAGCTCGCATGCTCCTCACGCGCACGCTGTAAATCATAAATATCATCCGCTGTGACCCGTAATCCGCCACTATAGTCGTCAATACTCACCTTGCCCCGGATAATGACCAACTCATCTTCTTTGAGCAGATCCCTGTGTTGTTCAAACACCTCATTAAATACAGCCACCTCTACCTGTGCAGTACCGTCCTCCAAAGTGCCGTAGTACATGCGACCACGACGAGTATTGCGGATGCGTCCTGATTGCAATACCCCGGAAAACCATTGTGCATCACGGCTGGGGCTCAAATTGGCGAGCGGCGTGGGCGCAAAGCGGCGCACCTCATCGCGCCAGATATCAAATAGATGGGCACTAAAATAAAAGCCCATGGCCGCCTTTTCCTGCTGTAGCTTGGTATGCATATCCCACTCAGGCACCGCAGCCAGTGATTGCTCGACGATCTCACCCGCATCATCATCAAAGAGGGACACCTGGGCGGCCGTACGGGCGGCCTGCTCGGCTGCCTCTAGCGCGGCAGGTAACGTCTGTATAAGGGCATGCCGGTTTGCATCAATCCCGTCAAAGGCCCCACCCTTGATCAAGGCCTCAATGCAGCGGCGATTGACCACATGCCGGTCAATGCGCCGGCAAAAATCAAACAGTCCTGTATAGGGTCCATTTTGCTCCCGCTCCTGCACAATGGCATCTATGGCAGAGCGGCCGGTGCCCTTGAGTGCTCCCAGACCATAGCGAATAGTCCGCGGGGGTCGGCCCTGCGCTACCTCATCATCACGCACGGGTACAAAACGAAAAACCGAGGCGTTAATATCGGGTGCCAATACCTCCACGCCGTTTGCCCGGGCATCCAGATAAAAGACCTGCACCTTATCGGTGTCATCCATATCGGAGAGCAAGGTGGCCGCCATGAACTCAGCCGGATGATGGGCTTTGAGCCACGCCGTCTGATAGGCAATGAGGGCATAGGCTGCCGAATGACTCTTGTTAAAACCATAGCCGGCAAACTTCTCCATCAAGTCAAACAGCTTGGTGGCCAAACGCGGGTCATAGCCTTTTTCCTTGGCGCCCTCGGTAAAGAGCTGCCGGTG
>DATGTB010000036.1:0-4901 GCA_035302065.1 Paenalcaligenes sp.
GCCAGTGCAGCGCACCTTCCAACACCAACAGGGCGACGGCCCCCCAGATGGGGATATAAGTCCACCACTGGCTAGCTTGAATGGGTTCGCCCAGCAATAAAAAAGCCACCCAAAAAAGCAAAACTGGCTCTACATAGCCCAACAACCCGAATAACCCTAATGGCAATTGGCGACTGGCAGCAATATAAAAAAGTAATGCCACTGCACTAAACAACCCGAAAAAAGGCACCTGCCAGAGCAATCTGGGCTGCTCAAACACCAAGTTGAAGTTGAACCCACCCGCCAAGCCATAGACCGCAAATATATAAATGGATGGCAGTAACAACACACAAAAATCAAACCACAAGGACACCAGCGTGCCCACCTGCAGATAACGGCGCAACATGAAATAAGGCGGATAACCCAAGGCTACCAGGGCGGTAGCCCAGGAAAAGCTATGCGTGCGCCACAGCTCATGCAGCACGCCGCTAGTAGCCAATGCCACGGCACACCACTGCCATGCACTCAAGCGCTCCTTATAAAAAAGCTGCCCGACCAGAACCATACATAAAGGCAACAAAAAATAGCCCATCGAAACATCCAGAGCCTTTTTATTCAGGGGTGCCCAGACAAACAGCCATAGCTGCGTACCAAACAAGGCCGCGCTGGCCAGGGTCAGTAATAAAAAACGTGGATCAGTCACCAGTCTTTTGCCAACCGCCAGTACCTCCGGCCAGCGTTGAGCATGGTGTATCACAAGCGCCAATGCCGGCAAGGCCAGAACGATGCGCCAGGCAAATAGCTCCGCCCCCTGCAGAGGATATAAAACCGCCGAAAAATAATAAACACAGGCGAATAAGACAGAGGCTAAAACCGATAAAACAACACCTTGGCTCATACCGCTCCTGATGAGTAATAATAAAATTTATAACTGGTGCAGCTCCTGCAGCACCTGTCGCGTACGCAAAGGCCGTGCGAGTAATTCGTTTATTCGCTCACGCAGTAGCTGCCGCAATCCCTGATCGGCCCTGAATTGCTCCAATGTAGGCAGGCTCCCTTCCAGGCCATAACCAGTCTCCTGCAACAAAATCCATTCAAAGCGCCGCAAAATGGGCGCCAGGAAATCAGGCGAATCAGTCAGGGCTTGCAAGGTCTCACAATAGACCTTGAAAAGATGCGGATGCGGATCCTCTTTGGGGAGCAGTAAAAGTAATAACTCATTCAGATACCAGGCCGACAACAATGCGCCTCCTGGTAACGGATGGATGCGTGCAAGCTCAGCAGTAGTCAGGGTCTTGATATCGCCCCCCCCGACCCAACCTGCCTCGATGGCCTGAAAAGACAATAGAACTGCTTTTAAGCGTGAATAGGGGCGCTTGGCGCCCTTGGCAACCACCGCAACCCGACCATGCGACTCAGTGAATAACTGAGCGATTAATGAGGTCTCCCGCCAATCAATAGTATGCAGTACATAAGCCGATGCCCCGTGAACGCGCTGCCGCTGCCTACTCATAACCGAGTTGGCGCAACTCTGATTCGCTATCGAGCCAGCCCCGACGCACCTTGATAAAGACCTCTAAAAAGACCGGCTTATCAAGCATGCGGGCAATATCCTGCCGCGCCTCAGTGGCGATACGCTTCATATGCAGTCCTCCGGCACCCAGCAAAATGGGCCGGTGTGACTCGCGTTCAACGAGCACACAGGCGGCGATACGCACGCCGTTTTCGTCCTCCTCCCACTGTTCGACAAAAACGGTGCAACCATAGGGCAACTCATCACCGACCAAGCGAAAAATCTTTTCCCGAATCAGCTCTGCAGCAATAAAACGCATGGGCCGATCAGTTAAGGTTTCTTCATCAAAGAACGGTACCGATTCAGGCAAATAGCGGGCAATCTCGTCAAGCAGCACATCGAGCTGTATATTACGCTCGGCACTGACCGGAATGATCTCGGCATAATCAAACCGCTCACTCAGTTCGGTAATATAGGGGAGCAACTCAGTCTTGTCCCTGATGCGATCAACTTTGTTGAGTACGGCAAATACGGCTCCGGACTCGGGCAACAAGGACAGCACCTGCTCATCTTCCTCGGTCCAGCGATTAGCTTCCAGTACATGCAATACCACATCAACGTCTTTCAAGGTCTGGGTCACCACCCGATTCATCATGCGGTTCATGGCACCCTTATGGCGGGTCTGAAACCCCGGAGTATCCACAAAGATGAACTGCTCCTGCTCCCGGGTCAGCACGCTGTGAATCCGATGCCGCGTGGTTTGTGCCTTTCTGGAGACGATGGAAACCTTGGCCCCGACCAATGCGTTGGTCAAGGTGGATTTGCCCACATTGGGCCGTCCGACAACAGCGATGAATCCACATTTGAATGCATTATTATCTGTCATATCGGTTAGTTTGCCTTATGTTGTTTATCAATGGCTGCCAGTGCCAATGAAGCCGCAGCCTGCTCGGCCGAACGCCGACTTGAGCCCTTGGCCCGGGTGTTAATGCCTAATTGATCGAGGGTGCAGCTCACTACAAAGGTCTGGTCATGGGCCGCACCCTGAGTATCCACCACGGTATAGACGGGCAAATCCATACGCAACGCCTGTACGGTTTCCTGTAATAGTGTTTTGGCATCCTTGCCCAGGGTTTTTGGATCGGATTGCTCGATCAGGGGGCGGTACAACTGCTCTATTACCTTGTACACGGCGGCAAAACCACCATCAAGATAAATCGCCCCAAAAATCGCCTCGACAGCATCCGCCTGTATAGAGGGTCGATTAAAGCCACCACTTTTCAGCTCCCCCTCACCGAGACGTAAATAGCTAGCTACCTGTAGCTGCTGAGCCAATTGGGCCAGCGTGTCCTGCTTGACCAGACTTGCCCGAACGCGGGACAGATCACCCTCATCGATGCGCTGAAACTGCTTAAATAACAGCGCAGCCACCACAAAATTCAGCACCCCATCGCCCAAAAACTCGAGACGCTCATTGTGCTTGCCGGCATAACTTCTATGTGTTAGCGCCTGCCTGAGCAAATCCCGCTCCTTGAACTGATAACGCAAAGATTGCTCTAAATGCTGCATACCCGACATTAGTGAAAACGTCCTATTCGTCCAAAATCATTAAAATTCATCCAGATGAAAAATGCCCGGCCGACAATATTTTCCTCAGGGACAAACCCCCAAAACCGGCTATCAAGGCTATTATCACGATTATCTCCCATCACGTAATAATATCCCTCTGGCACCTCACAGCGTACACTGCTATGGCGGTACTCGCATAGATCGAAGTGCGGAAAGCGCACGATGGGGGCGATATTAAGATGGCTATCAGGATTCACCAGAATTTCATTGGAACGGGCGCCTAAAAACTCCTCATACTGATTGATGTACTGGCTGCGGTCAGGCTCATAAAAATCCCCGTCCCGTATGCGCTCAATCTCCTGGCCGTTGACATATAAATGCTGGTTCTTGTATTCCACCACATCACCCGGTGTCCCGACGACCCGCTTGATATAGTCGATCTCGGTATTGAGGGGGTATTTGAATACCATCACATCGCCGACCTTGGGCTCATTCATGGAGATGATTTTTTTATTGATGACCGGCAAACGAATGCCGTAATCGTATTTATTCACCAAAATGAAATCGCCACTTTGCAAAGTCGGTAACATCGAGCCCGAGGGAATACGAAATGGCTCCACGATAAAAGAGCGCAGTATAAAAACAAATAAAATCACCGGAAAAAAGCTCGCCCCATACTCAATCCACCACGGCATGCGGGCAGCTCGATCATAGGTCTGCTTTTCCAGTTTGGCTCGCTCAGTAGCCGACATCGAGCCCACGGCAGGCAGCGCAGCCACTGCCTGCTCACCTTTGCGGCGTCGCTTCCTGGCATGAAAGAAGCGATCATAAAACCAAATCACGCCCGTTAAAACGAGCAACACAAATAATATCAAGGCAAAATCCCAGTGCATGCCCCACCTTTAATTGATTAATCTTCTACCTGTAAAATTGCCAAAAAGGCCTCTTGGGGTATTTCTACATTACCCACCTGCTTCATGCGCTTTTTACCTGCTTTTTGCTTTTCCAGCAACTTGCGTTTGCGCGAGATATCGCCCCCGTAACATTTGGCCAGGACGTTCTTGCGCAATGCCCGGACATTCTCACGCGCAATGACATCATTACCAATCGTGGCCTGAATGGCAATCTCAAACATCTGTCGGGGTATGATCTCCCGCATTTTGACCGCCACATCCCGCCCCCGGTTACGGGCATTTTCACGATGCACTATCATTGACAAGGCATCCACCTTGTCCCCGTTAATCAACAAATCAACCTTGACCACATCTGCAGCCCGGTATTCCAGAAACTCATAGTCCATGGAAGCATAGCCGCGGGAAACGGATTTGAGTCGGTCAAAAAAGTCCAACACAATCTCGGCCAGGGGAATCTCAAAGACCAAACTCACCTGCTTGCCCATATAGGTCATGTTTTTTTGTATGCCGCGGCGGGCATTACACAATGTCATCACCGGCCCCACATAGTCCTGGGGCATGAGCAAGCTGACCTCGACAATAGGCTCGCGGATTTCCTCTATATCGGAGACCTCGGGCATCAGCGCGGGACTGTCTACGTAAAGTAGCTCACCGTCCGTACGCAGCACCTCATAAATGACGGAGGGCGCCGTGGTAATGATATCCATGTCGAATTCACGCTCCAGGCGTTCTTGGACAATTTCCATATGCAACAAGCCAAGAAACCCGCAACGGAAACCAAACCCTAATGCCTGCGATACCTCCGGCTCAAACATCAGGGCGGCATCATTGAGCTTGAGCTTTTCCAATGAATCCCGCAACTGATCATAATCACCGCTATCCACCGGATACAAACCGGCAAATACCTGCGGCTTGATTTCCAGAAA
>DATGTB010000037.1:0-3057 GCA_035302065.1 Paenalcaligenes sp.
AATTACCGCGATTATCAAGCCATTCAAGCTCGACGAAGTGCGCGAGGCGCTTATTGAGCATGAGATTCACGGCATCACCATCACCGAGGTCAAAGGCTTTGGACGACAAAAAGGACATACTGAGCTTTACCGTGGCTCCGAATATGTGGTTGATTTCCTGCCCAAAATAAAACTTGAGGTGGCGGTACAGGCCGAGCTGGCTGAGCAGGTGATTGAGCTTATCGTGCAGGCAGCACGCACGGGCAAAATAGGCGATGGCAAGATTTTTGTCAGCCCCCTTGAGCAGGTCGTGCGTATTCGCACAGGAGAAAAGGGGGCTTTGGCGCTTTAACTCAAGGCTCAGCGGCGATAATATGGTCCTGATTGCTACGTTCATACCAGGCCAGTATCAAAAGCAAAATAATAATACCGCCCACAACGGGCAAGCTCCAGATATTAATGCCATCCCAGCCATACAGGGCTAACAGCTGCCCGGAAGAGAAGGAGGAAACGGCTACGCTGCCAAAGACCAGAAAGTCGTTGACTGCCTGTACTTTGTTACGCTCATGCGGATGGTAGCAATCCGTGACGAGGGTAGTCGCCCCGATAAAGCCAAAGTTCCAACCTACACCCAGAAGAATCAGGCTAGTCCAGAAATGCGCAACACTCAGACCGCCCAGGGCGACAACACTGGCAGCGCCTAAAAGCAGCATGCCGGTGATGGTGATGTTGATTTTACCAAAGCGGCGTATCAGGTGACCGGTGACAAAGCTGGGGCCAAACATGGCCAGAATGTGCCACTGAATGCCCAGTGTTGATTCGCGTACGGTATGGCCGTGATGAATCATTGCCAGCGGTGCTGCTGTCATCATGAAACTCATCAGGCTGTAAGCCACCATGCCCGCAAAAATAGAAACGATGAGCCGCGGGTTGCGTAATATTGTCCCCAGCGGCCGACCACTGCCATGCTCATGATGTGTTTCTACATGCAGGGCGTGCGTACGCAAAGACCAGATTAGCGGTAAAGCAAGCGCGGCCAGAACCGCCTGGGCAAAAAACGTACCCGCAAAGGGCAGATCGGGCAAGGCCTCAGTTGTATGTAATATCACCTGCGCTGCAATGACCGCGGCAGCCAGGCCTCCAATCATGACCCATGAAATAGCCTTGGGACGTAATTTGGGTGCAACACCATCAGCCGCTGCAAAGCGGTAACTCTGCACATAAGATGAGTAGAATCCGGCAATAATGGTGCCAAAGCAAAAAATCAGGAAAGAGGATTTGGCAATGCCGGTAAATGCCGTAAGCCCGCCCAGTATCCCGAGTACGGAACCTATGAAATAGCCACCGCGGCGACCAAGTTTGCGCATAATCCATGCAGCGGGCAAAATGCCAATTGCCATGCCAATGTTAAACAGGCTCACAGGCAGGGTGGCGATCTCGGGATCCCGGGACAGGGCCTCGCCCACGAGGCCACCCAAGGCAACTACTACGGCAGGGTTGGCGCCGCCCAAGGCCTGTAAGCCCGAGAGTAAAAAAGTATTGCGGCGGACATCGCCGGTTAGAGTGGTGTGCGTCATGAAGGGAGAGAATTTAGTTATAGCCAATAGATATTATAGTTTTTTTTACCTTTTAAGCATAAAGACTGTACGCCTGGAGTAAGGGGTAGTCCATGTTATCGGTTATGATTGCATCAACACCAAGCTCAAACAACTCGCGTGCCAGCTCCGGTTGGTTCACGGTCCAAGCGGTGATGAAAAAATTATGCGCTTTGCAGGCAGCAACAAGATCGGCCTCGATCAGACGGTGATCCATATTCAGGCCAATACAACCCAGCTGCTGTAGTTGCTCAATAAGGGAGGTTGTTGCTTGTGGCTTTTCAACCAGCAGGGCACGTGGCAACTCAGGAGCGCTGAGTGCTGCTGCTTGCAGGCACTCAGTGGAAAAAGAGGACAACAAGGGCGGCAGTGCGGCTGTTTGCCAAAGTTGTCGGGCCTGCTCGGCTACAAGAGCGCCAGTGATGGCCTCCAGGCCGGGACTGGGCTTGATCTCTATGTTGCTGTGCAAGGACAAGGGAATACTGAAATTGGCCATGCCATAGAGGCTGAGCATGGGCTCACCACAGAACTCCGTTCCATGCCAGGAACCATAATCAAACTGGATTAATTCGTTAAAACTGTATTTTGCGACGGCACCAACCGCATTGGATGTGCGATCCAGGGTCGCATCATGGAGCAGCACAGGTACCTGATCGCGGCTAAGCTTGACATCATATTCAAACATCCGATAACCCTGGCGAGCACCATGGCGCATGGCTGAAAGGGTGTTTTCAGGTGCGCTTTTACCCGCCCCGCGATGGGCGATGAGTCGGGGATAAGGCCATCCGGCTGCAAAGATCGTCACGGTTATTCCTCTTTAATCATATGGGTAGGGGAGATGTAAACTTCCCTAGTTTAGCCAAGATCTGTATATCAGGCAGAACTACTCTGTTTGGGTATGTGGTAAACTTGCCTACTATCGTTTTGTACCGCTTTTTCTACCTTTAAGAAGGTGTTTCATGTTCGATCTGATCCGTAAGCATCAGCGCTTGGCGCTTGCCGTGCTGATAGTACTCATTTTGCCCTCTTTTGTGTTCCTGGGGGTCAGTGGTTACACCAACCTGGTGTCTGGACAGTCTGATCTGGTCAAGGTCGGTCAAACCACCATTACCGAGGAGGAGTTCAACCAGGTTCTGCGCAATCAGTTTAATAGCATGCAAGGAAATCTGGGTGAGGATTTTGATCCGGCGATGCTCGATCTACCTGAGGTGCGCCGCAGCTTGCTGGATCGAATTGTTGAACGGCAGGTATTGGTGGAGTTAGCCCAAAGTGAATACTTTAGTGCTTCTGACAATGCTCTGCGGCGTTATATCGCCTCTTTGCCCGAGTTGCAGGAGGATGGCAATTTTTCCCCCGAGCGTTATAAGCAGATGCTGCGCATGATTGGCATGGATTCACAGTCTTTTGAGCAGAGCCAGCGTGCTGAGTTGGCGCTCGAACGAGTGACTGCCCCTATCATCGAGAGTAGTTACCTGCCCGAGCC
>DATGTB010000038.1:0-5820 GCA_035302065.1 Paenalcaligenes sp.
TCCCACTTGACCGCTGCCTGAGCACTCAGAGCAAAAGCACCCAAGCCGGCCGCTGCCATCGCCAGCAAGGATCTGCCAAATGTAATTGAATGCTGCATGATGTCTCCTCTAGTTTATAAATTCATATCCAATGATAGGTAAAAAGATTTTTCCTGGCGCTAGGATTTACCCTTAGCTCTCTGGGGACCAGTGCTGTTGCAGATACTCCTGAATCAGCGGCCAGGCTTCAGTGGCGGGTTTGTAATAACTCTGCTCGTAATGCCTATCATCGATAAACGGTGAGGGCTCCAGATTATTGAGTAGTTTACGCCCCTCTACCTGCCCGAGCAATGAGTCAATGGGAACAACATTACCCTGGGTGCCACTGACAATGAAAAATGATTGAGGGTGGCTGGCTGCGGCCAACCATTGATACATGGTCTGATAATGAGGCGCCGGACCACCAAAAAAAACAATATTTGGGCGTACACACTGCTCAGTATGACCACAGGCAGGACACTGGCTATCTGCATGTGAGGTGATGTCAACGAGCTTGTAACCAATGAACCATTCGTAATCACAATCTGCACAACGCAGCTCCCCTAAATGGCCGTGCAGATGCAATACATTAGTTGCACCAGCGCGCTCAAGCAGATCATCGACATTTTGAGTCACAATAGAAACCCGATCCCCAAACTGCTGTTGAATTCGAGCAATGCTGATATGCGCCTCATTGGGCTTTGTATCGGCAAGACTCTGACGTAAATCATTATAAAAATCATGAACCAGCGCATAATTCTCACGCCAGGTATATTCATTACATACGTCATCAATAGAATGGTTATTCCATAATCCGTCGTTACCTCTAAAGGTGCTCAAGCCTGATTCGGCGGAAATGCCTGAGCCGGTAAAGATAAAAATTCTGGGTTGATCTTGCATGATCGTCAAAAAAATGGGTGGGCGATTAAGCCCACCCTGGTCAGTAAATGAATTGATTAGGCAATCACAGCCTGCTCGCTTGTGCCGCTGTCATCATCACGCTGTTTTTGCAAGAGCCAAATGCCAGCGACGATTCCCAGGCCGACCAGGCTTGGCAGCAGCTCGGGGATGATTAATAAAATGCCGCCGGCAAACAAGGCCAGGCGCTCGTAGAATCGAGAACTGCGGATAAAATAGCCAATCATCGCACTACTGACCGCAATCATGCCTAAAATCGCCGTAATGACGGTAATGATCAGAGCAAAGGTGGTGACATCGACCATGACCAACATGGGGCTGTAGACAAAGATATAGGGAATAATAAAGGCCGCGATGGCAAGCTTGACCGCAGTGACGCCACTTTTAAAGGGATTGGCACCGGCAATACCGGCCCCTGCATAGGCCGCCAGACATACAGGCGGTGTAATATCAGCCACAATGCCGAAATAAAACACAAACATATGAACAGCAATAGGGGCCAAATCAAAGCCGTTGATCAGGGCGGGAGCTGCAATAGTAGCTGTCACAACATAGTTGGCTGTGGTCGGCAGGCCCATCCCCAATATCAGGCAGGCAATCATGGTAAAGAAAAGCGCCAAAAACATAACTCCGCCAGACAAGGCGATGATGCTGGCGGCAAATTTGGCACCCAAACCCGTCATGCTGACTACACCAGCAATGATCCCGGCGGTGGCTACTGCGGCGATGACCGGCAGGGCTACGCGTGCCCCTTGCTCTAGTACATAAATCATCTTTCTGGGGCCCATGCGGGTTTCCTTGCGCACGAGACTGACCAAAAAGGCGGTCAAAATACCGTAAATCGCGGCCCGTTGCGGAGTGTAGCCAATCATCACGGTGCCGATGATGACCACCAGGGGCAAGAGCATATAGCCGTAGCGTTTCATCAGGTTTTTGACGCTGGGTAGCTCGGAAGCAGGCAAGCCAAAAATGCGCAGGCGTTTAGCTTCAAAGTGAGTGCCGATGAAAATCCCCAGAAAATACAAAATGGCTGGAATCACGGCGGCGGCCATGACAACGGCATAGGAAACCCCGAGATACTCCATCATGATAAAGGCCGCAGCGCCCATGATTGGTGGCATGATCTGCCCGCCGGTAGAGGCCGAGGCCTCGGTGCCAGCGGCAAACTCAGGTTTGAAACCGGCGTTTTTCATCATCGGAATGGTAAAGGAACCCGAGGCAACAGTGTTGCCCACAGAACTACCCGAAACCATGCCCTGCAAGGCGGAAGCCACTACCGCCGCTTTGGCCGTTCCGCCAGTAAAGCGACCCGTCAGTCCAAATGCCAAATCATTAAAAAACTGCCCAATGCGGGTGTGCACCAAAATCACACCAAAAAACAAAAAGAGGAATATATATTTGGCAGAAATCTGGATGGGCGTACCAAATACCCCACTATCGCGATACCATAGGCGAGTGGCCATATCCGAAATATCATAGCCCTGATGGGACAACAGACGGGTAGGGATATGATTACCATACATGGCATAGGCCATCATGACCAAGGCAACTATCACGATAGGCACCCCAACCGTGCGCCGGGTAGCCTCCAGGAGCAGTAAAATACCAATGATGGACAAATAGGTATCGTACTCATCGTAGCCCCAGGTAATCCCCTGTATCAGGGCATCAAAGTTAATCACCTTGTAATAGGTGACATACATGGCTAAAAAGGCCAGCACCACATCGTACCAAGGGACTGTTTTCTGAAAGAGTTGTTGTCCTTTTTTAAAAGGAAAAAGTAAAAATATCAGCCCCAGGGCGGTGCCCAGATGTACGGCCCCCTGTTTTTGCGAGGGGAAGGTACCAAAATACCCGGTATACATATGGAAAACAGTCAGTGAAACGCCTAAAAATGTCACTACCCATGCCCAAGCACCGATTTGCTCGCGGAAATTGCTCTCTCGATCATATTTCCTGAGTAGGGCCTTGGCGTCCTGCTCGGCCTGCTCCGCCTGCTGTTGTCGGTTTAATGTGCTGTCTTTAACCATAGTTTTCTACCGTTTTGCCGCTTTTTGATTATATTGTGGGGAGTAACCTAGTAAGCGAACTAGAGGGAGGAGGAAAAAGGAAAGGACTTGAACAAGTCCTTTCCGCAGATGCAAATTATTTTGCAATATCAGCAAGATCGGTAATACCGGTAGCCTTGCGAGTAACGATTTGAACAACCTCAGGATAGACGTGACCGATAAAGGCAAAGTTCTCTACAGGACGACCCTCGAACTCACCCTCACCATTAAAAGCATCCAGAGCAGGTACGTGTACGGTCATACCAACATCCATACGACCGCGGCCGATGGTTGCCAGGTTTTCCAGTGAGGCACCGGTCTCGACGTTGGTAAAATTACCGCCGTCGACGTGCTTGTTCCAGACGTTAGCGATCTCGCCACCCAAAGGATAGTAAGTCCCACCCTGACTCCCGGTGCCGAGGGTGAACTCGCTCTTGCGGTCATCGGCTGTGGCACTCAACTCGGCAACAGGGGCATCGACGGTGAGACCCTGCTCCTCATAATAGCGCTTGGCTCCGGGGTGGATAGGTAGGCCCTCGTAGCCATTAAGGGCATTATCCAAAGTGAGCTGAGCGCCCTGCGCATGGGTGATCTCGTTGGAGTTTTCTATCATGACCTTGGCCAGCTGATAGCCTAGCTCCTCATCAATGGTGTCCGTATTGGCCACCATCACGGCAAAGGCTGCGATCGTTGGTACATCGGCCTCAAGGAAAGGGTAGGCGTCCTTGGAAATCTCGTAACGCTGATAGCCACTGCCCTCCTCGGCAGCACTGATCACCTCGTCAGACAGACCCAGCATGACGACGTCACCGGTGGAAGCGTTCAAGCTTTCAATACTGCCAGCTGGCACCCCCAGAATCCCGAAAGAAATGTCGATATTGCCATCCTGTACGAGATCGGCGGCATTCCCAAAGCTCTCCTGGAAGGCCTGATAATCCCCCTCACCAATACCGTAAGCCTCTAAAATCACGCGCGAGACCGAGTTGGTTTCACTAGCAGGTGGGCCAATGGCAATACGCGCCGCCTCGGCACTGCTGAAAATGGCAAACATCGATACCACACTGGCAATGGTAAAGCGGCTAAGCGTTTTTTTTGCGTTTCTTACTTTCATTGTGATGTCTCCTTAATTCAAATGATCCGTGAGGGATGCATTTAAATAATTAATGAGCGGACAATCTAAAACATAAGCATAAAAGAACGAAGTGATTTCAACTGTACTTGTAAAGTAACGGTTTAAACTTTTTTAGTATTCATTAAATATCTATCGAATTGAGACCAAAACTCAGCTCAAAGTATATTTAACCAATGTTTCCTGCGTCAAGATAATGCTAACCCTTAAGTACTGCAGAAAGCCTCACCTGGATCAGGGACCGCAGTTATCAGTTTAGCACTACCTGCAGATGCCCCGGAATCAGGCAAAAAAGGACAGCATGCTTTTGTTCAGGGCAATGCCGACAATATAAACATAGATAAGGATGGCCAAGATTGCTGCCCACAAGCGGCTCATACGGGTGGGCCCCTTGCGAATGGCATAAATACCTACATAAATATAGGCAATCAAGCCGATGATTTTGGCAATCAGCCAAGGATGATTAAAGCCGATGGTAAAGGCCATCGCCAGACCGGAAAGCAAAAACAAGGTGTCAATCACGTGCGGGGCGATGCGTACGAAGCGATTGCGCAGGCAACCAGCCCCCATGACTGACCAGTAGGCGCGCACCACAAAAAACACGATGCTCAGGGCAGCAAAACTAGTGTGCAAATGCTTATAAAAGGTGTAACTCATAGCTCATCACAGCGTTAAGAGGAAAGATTAAGCCCCCTAAGGGCGCTAAAAGGTTAAACTCTGTTTGTACCACGATTGCTCAGTCAATGTGAGTAAATCCAGCGCAGGCGCTGCGGCGATAAAAGCCCAACAGAGCATTATCAATCTATAAAAATATATACTATAATGGGTGACATCACATAGCTGCGCATTGAAATTTAGCAACTTAACGAGAGGTACGACATGACACAAAAGGTAGACGTGGCGATCATCGGCGCAGGCACTGCGGGACTCTATGCCCTCAGGGAGGTACGTCGGGCCAATAAAAGCTTTGTTCTCATTGACAGCGGTCCGCTGGGCACCACCTGTGCCCGCGTAGGTTGTATGCCCTCCAAGGCCGCTTTGCACGCAGCTGAACTTTGGGCGCAGCGCAAAGAACAAAAGGAATTTGGCATTCAAGGCACTGAGCAACTACAGATCGAACGTCAGGCTGCCTGGGCCAAGGTCCGGGTCATGCGCGATGGCTTTGCCTCAGGGGCTGCAAATAACGCCCGTCGCGCGGCTGGGGAGCAGCTGATAATGGGTCGGGCCCGCTTTATCAAACCCACCTTGTTGGCAGTTCAGACCGAGCAGGGCGAGCAGCGCATAGAGGCGCAGGCAGTCGTCATTGCCGTCGGCTCACGTCCGATTGAGCCGGATTTTTTAAAAGAATTCAAAGGGGATTATTTCACCACTGATCAGCTCTTTGAGCTGGAACAGCTGCCCGAACGCTTGGGCGTCCTGGGATTGGGTGCCATCGGTCTGGAAATGGGACTGGCCATGTCACGTCTTGGTGTAGAGGTCGTGGGCGCGGACATGGCCAAAAGCATAGGGGGTATCGTCGACCCTGAGGTCTCAAAATATGCCCTGCAGTCGTTAGGAGAGGAGTTTCCCATGTACCTGGGTGAGGCTGCCAGCCTGGAAAAATCCGCTCAAGGAGTGATCCTGAAAACCGCTGCCCATAGCGCTGAGGTGGACAAGGTGCTGGTCGCCCTGGGCCGACGCTCTAATGTCGATCAATTAGCGTTGGCA
>DATGTB010000039.1:0-2925 GCA_035302065.1 Paenalcaligenes sp.
TTACCGGGCGTCGTTGTCGTGTTTTAAGTGAGCGCATTTTACGTTCTAGTTTCTGAATTTCTTTTTCGACCTTTTGTTTTTCAGCGGTAAAATGTTCCAGAGGCATTTATGTATCCTGTGATTGAAGTAAACAGTTTAAAATCTGGTTAATTACTTTTTAAATAGTACAGCTAATTATTAGCTATCTCTGTTTACATTCATTCTACAATGGATTATTTGATAAATAAACGTTTAATTTGAATTGCCATAAAATCGTGAGCATTATCGCTGCGATATAAATGTCTCATGAACAAATAACAGCTGGCTGTCCTGCCAGTTACTTATTAAATGGGTTTGAGCTAATGACAGTATATCAATATAACGGTACAAAAAAGAAAACATTTAAGGTAGCGGCGTTACAAATGGTATCAGGTACGGATGTGGATACCAATCTACGGCAGGCAGATGAGTTGATGGCGCGTGCGGCCGGGCAGGGGGCCGAGTTGGTGTGCTTGCCCGAGATGTTTTGTTTTTTGGGGCAGGATGATGATGCCAAAGTGCAAATAGCCGAGCCCTTTGGAAAGGGCAGGGTGCAGGATTATTTGCAGCAGGCTGCGCAAAAATACCATATGTATGTGGTCGGTGGGAGCATTCCCCTTGTAAGCCCGGAGCCGGAACGGGTATTTAATACTTCTTTGGTTTATAGTCCAGAGGGAGAATGTATTGCCCGCTACGATAAAATTCATTTATTCAGTATCGATCAGGGCAGGGTTCAATTCGATGAGGCCCAGACTGTTTATCCCGGTAATGCAAAACCCGTGGTTTTTGATAGCCCTTTTGGGCCCATTGGGTTGAGTATTTGCTATGACCTGCGTTTTCCTGAGCTTTATCGCCAGATGGGTGCGGTGAACCTTTTGTTGGCACCTTCTGCTTTTACATTCAAAACCGGGCAGGCGCATTGGGAGCTATTGCTTAAAGCGCGTGCTGTGGAAAACCAGACCTATGTGCTGGGCCCCGCTCAGGGCGGATTACATCAGAACGGTCGGCGCACGTGGGGCCATAGCATGTGTGTCGATGCCTGGGGTCAGGTGATGGATGTTTTGCCGAATGAGGCGGGTCTGGTATGTTGTGAATTGAGCATGGACCATTTGTCGCGCGTGCGGGAGCGCTTGCCTGCACTCAGTCATCGCGTCCTCTAAGTTATATAAAGGTTTATCAATGATAGGTATCAAGACAAACACCGATGCGTATTCATTAGCGCAGGCTACGCTTTTAGAGCCTTGGGCGCTACAGCCGCACCATTTGGAGCAGGCTTTGGCAGACATACATCAGCATCGGGTAGATTATGCGGATTTATATTTTCAATATTCACGCTCTGAGAACTGGAGCCTGGAGGAGGGCATTGTCAAAACAGGCCGGTACTCTCTTTCCCAGGGGGTAGGCGTGCGCGCCCTAAGCGGAGAGAAAACTGCCTTCTCTTATGCGGATACACTTAGCCCGGCAGCGCTGCTTGAGGCTGCTCATGTAGTTCGCGCCATTGCGCGGCAGGGAGGGCAGCAGCAGGTCGGCCTGCACGCACCGACCCAGGTACGTCCCCTATATACTCCAACGGATCCGGTGGCTTCTCTGGATGCCACGGCCAAGGTGCATTTGCTGGAGCATGTGGAAGCACTGGCGCGTCAGGCTGATCCCCGTATCGTACAGGTCATGGCGGGTCTGGGTGCAGAGCATGACATCATTTATGTTGTGGGCAGTGATGGACGTCAGGTGGCTGATGTACGGCCCTTGATTCGTTTGTCGTTGACGGTCATTGCCGAGCAAAATGGCCGGCGCGAGGTTGGAACTGCTGGCGGTGGTGGTCGGTATGAGCTGGGATATTTTGATGAGGAGATACTCAAGCAATATGTCGAGCAGGCTGTCGGTCAGGCTTTGCTTAATCTGGAGTCAAAGCCCGCACCTGCCGGAGTAATGCCAGTGGTATTGGGTCCGGGCTGGCCGGGGGTTTTGCTTCATGAGGCCGTGGGCCATGGGCTGGAGGGCGATTTTAATCGCAAGGGCTCGAGTGTATTTTCCGGGCGCATGGGCGAGCAGGTGACTGCCAGGGGAATTACGGTCATTGATGATGGTACGATAGAAAATAGGCGAGGGTCTCTGTCAGTGGATGATGAGGGCAATACCACCGAACGTACTGTGCTGATCGAAGACGGCATACTAAAAAATTATTTACAAGATAGCCTCAATGCCCGTTTGATGGGCATGCGCAGTACCGGAAACGCTCGCCGGGAGTCTTACGCTCATGTGCCCATGCCGCGCATGACCAATACCTTCATGCTCGCTGGTGACAAGGAGCCCGAGGAGATCATTGCTTCCGTTGAACGAGGGATCTATGCGGTCAACTTTGGTGGCGGGCAGGTAGATATCACCAGCGGCAAGTTTGTCTTTTCGGCCTCCGAAGCTTGGCTCATTGAAAATGGGCGCTTGTCTCATCCCATCAAGGGAGCAACCTTGATAGGTAGCGGTATAGAGGCCATGAATCAGGTCAAGATGATAGGTAATGATTTAGCGCTTGATACGGGCGTTGGTAACTGTGGCAAAGAGGGTCAGGTGGTTCCTGTAGGAGTTGGTTTGCCAACCTTGCGTATCGATGGTTTGACTGTGGGCGGTACACAAGCCTGAGCCTCGTGAGCAGGTATTATTTTTCGTGTCTATATGTAACGCCAGCCTTGACGTGATTATTCGTCGGGCTTATTATTTCAGCACTAACTATTTGTAGTGCGACGTTTTGATTGCGAATTAGTTATGACAACACAGGAACAGTACGAGTTACGAATTTTACGAGCGATACGTCGTATTACGCGCTCTATTGCATTGCATTCCAGGCAGTTGGCTGCCTATAGCAATATCACTGCACCGCAGCTGGTATGTTTAAGCACTGTGATTGAGAGT
>DATGTB010000040.1:0-11728 GCA_035302065.1 Paenalcaligenes sp.
AGGGCCGGCATCTCGTCCTCGCCAATGCCTTTGGGAGTACCCCGATAGTAGTCCTTGCCAAAGTGTTGCCACAGATAACGCATCACATCATCGAGACTGCGGCGTCCATCAGAGCGGGCCTGAATGGTAAAGTCCAACCCCATGGCCACCAGGGCGCCCTTGGCATAGTAGCTGACGATGGCATTGGGCGAGTTTTCATCCTGCTTGTAAAAGCGGGTCCAGGCATCAAAGGAGCTGGCGGCGATGGATTGCTTGAAGCGGCCCGCACCCTGATGCACGTGGGTAATGATCTTTTGCAAACGATCGAGATAGCTGCGCTTGCTAATGGTGCCAGCGCGCCAGGTGAACAAATCATCGTAATAGGAGGTAAAGCCCTCAAACACCCAAAGCAAATGCGTGTGATTGGGGCGCAATAGATCGTAGGGGCTGAAAACGGCAGGCTTGATGCGTTTGACATTCCAGGTGTGGAAATACTCATGACTGACAAGCCCTAAAAAGGACTGATAATCTGCATCAACCGGCGCTTGAGCCTGACTTTTGGTCGGCAGGTTGCGGCGCGGGATCATGAGCGCAGTGGAGCTGCGGTGCTCGAGTCCGCCGTAGCTGTTTTCTGTGACCAGGGTAATAAAGGTGTAGCGATCAGCGCTATCCAGAAAGGCTGCCTTGGGCTGTTCAGGCTCAAAAAGCTCGATCTGGGCCCGGCAGATTTTCTCGACATCCTGGGTGATACGCTCCAGATCAAGGCCAGGAACCGGCGTGGTAAAGACGAGCTCATGCAGGCCACCATAGGCGGTAAAGGTAGACACCACGGGCTCGCCGAGCAGCACCGGATGATCGATAAGGGCATCGTAATCATGCGCCTCATAAGCACCAAAGCCATGGCGCTGCGCAGCCTGTGGATGTGCTTGAGCGCAGGGCATGCTGGTATAGACCTGCCACTGTGATTGGGTGTCAGGAGCAGTCAAGACCATGTGGTGGGTGCGGTCCTCATGGCCTGCTGCCCCCAGAAATACACTGGTACCATTGAAAAAGGCATATTGGTTATCAACCCGGGCGGTGCGTACGGACAGGTCCCAGGCATACAGGACATAGTTCAGGGTCAGCGGGCCGGTGCAGGGAGCACACTGCCATTCATGGTCGGTAATTTTGCGGATGTCCACAGGATGGCCATTTGCATGGGCGCTGATCCGCTCAATTTGGCGGGCAAAATCCCGAATCAGGTAGCTGCCCGGAATCCAGGCGGGCAGAAACAGTTTTTGCCCCTGTGGCTGTGGTGCAGGGATAGTCATCTGTACATGAATGCGGTGTCCTGCCAGATCAGGAAAACTCAGTTTATACTCAATAGCATCTAAATTATTTTGTGACATAGCTTTCATTGTCGATAAATCAGGAGGTTTTGTGAGCGAATCAATGATCCAGGTAGAGACCCGAGGCCGCGTCGGCATAGTGCGTTTACATCGTCCTAAAGCCCTGAACGCCCTTAATAATGAACTGATGAGTCAGCTGGCGGCGCAGTTTCGAGCCTTTGAGGCGGATGCCGGAATAGCTGTTATTGTACTGACTGGCAGCGAAAAAGCATTTGCTGCTGGTGCTGATATCGGGGCGATGAAGGATTGGGCCTTTAGCGATGTGTACAATGCGGATTATATCGGTGGCGATTGGCAGGCCATCGCCCAGCTGCGCAAGCCACTCATTGCCGCAGTATCCGGCTATGCTTTAGGGGGGGGCTGTGAACTTGCGATGTTATGCGATATGATCATTGCCGCCGACACAGCCAAGTTTGGACAGCCCGAGATTAACCTGGGCATTATTCCTGGCTATGGGGGTACACAGAGACTGCCACGCGCCATTGGCAAGGCCAAGGCGATGGACATGGTGCTCACGGGCCGCATGATTAGCGCCCAGCAGGCCGAGCAGTGGGGATTGGTTTCCCGGGTTGTGGCTGAGCAGGACCTCATGCAGGAAACGCTGGCGATTGCCGAGGGCATCGCTGAAAAATCCCTGGTGTCACTAATGATGGCCAAGGAAAGCATCAACCAGGCCTATGAGGGCGGGCTTGCACAGGGGCTGCTCTTTGAAAGGCGCAACTTTCATGGGCTTTTTGCAACACATGATCAGCAAGAGGGTATGGATGCCTTTGTGGAAAAGCGCAAGCCAGAGTTCAAGGATCGCTAATCCTGCCGCTGCTTGAGTCCAGGTCACCGCATGACAGTCCAGTGTCTCATGGAGTATGAATACCGACACTAAGGGTTTGTCTTGGTGTAAAAAAACGTTATACTTTTTTGGTTTGGCGCTAGTGGCACAATACACAATGCAAGATTGCGATTTAGAATCAGGTCGTATTCGACTAAGCGAGCATGAGGCTCACAGGCTTAGGCGCAGGTCTGCACAGGGTATTGTGCTGGTGTTAGCTGCCCAGGGCGGGCTTGGAGTTCTGGCTGCTTTGATTTCCTGGGCGGTAGGGGGTAAACTTTCCGGCTTATCCGCTGCCATAGGGGGCGGGGCATATTTTTTGCCCAATGCGCTTTTGGCCCTGCGCTTGTTAGTAGGGCTATATAGCGGCGCACCAGCGAGTGTGGCGGTGTTTTTTGTCGGTGAGGCCTTCAAGCTGGGTAGCGCATTGGCGCTGTTGGCAATCGCAGTATGGCAGTTTGGCGACTGGCTGGTTTGGCCGGCGCTGCTGTTTGGGCTGGTTGCCGTACTAAAAGGGTATGTATTGTTGCTTGCGTCTGGCAGGCTGCCATAGGCGATTGTCTGTGGTATTAACGATTAACATGGGTATTATCAATGGCTGCTAGTGACATATCGCCTCAGTCAGGTTATATACAGCACCATCTGGTGCATCTGAATAACACCGGGGCAAAACAGGATGTTTTAGCCGACTTTAGTATCATCAACTATGACTCGGTGTTCTGGTCTTTGCTCACCGGGTTTATCACCCTGTACTTTTTACTGCGGGCCTCACGTCGTGCGACCCCGGGGGTACCCGGACGTTTTCAGGTGGCGGTGGAGATGCTGGTCGAGTGGGTCGAGGACCAGGCCAAGCAAATCGTCCCTAGCGCCGAGACGCGCCGTTTTGCTGCCCCCCTGGCATTGACCGTGTTTCTGTGGGTGGTGGCCATGAATGCGCTGGATTTGCTGCCTGTGGATCTGCTGCCCTGGGTGTTTGCAACCACCGGGCTGGGCGCCGAGCACGGTGATGTGCTGTATTTCCACCGTATTCTGCCCACGGCTGATCTCAATATTGCCATGGGGATGTCGGTTGGGGTATTGTTATTAACCCTGTACTACGGTCTCAAAATTCAAAAGCCATTCGGCTTTGCCAAGGGGTTGCTTACCACACCCTTTACGGCCAAGGGGATAGCGGCCGTGATCTTGGCACCCTTTAATATTTTGTTGAATTTAATCGAATATGCTGCCAAAACAGTTTCGCTGGGTATGCGACTGTTCGGTAACATGTTTGCCGGTGAGCTGGTGTTTATGTTGATCGCCTTGTTGGGCGGGGCGTGGACTGGCTTTAGCGGGGCCAACCTCGGATTGGGGGTGGGTCATATACTGGCCGGCGCAGCCTGGGCAATTTTCCATATCTTGATTGTCTTGTTGCAGGCCTTCATTTTCATGATGCTGACCTTGGTTTACATCGGTCAAGCGCATGAGACAGAGTAGTATCCCTTTCTCCAGCCCGGGTCGGTCAACCCGGGTCGGGTTGCAGAGTCATCTGCTTTGTTTTTTAAACTTTAAACTCACAAGCTTTTTAATCAAGGAGTTATCATGACCAACGTTGCTTTCGTTGCCCTTGCTTGCGGTATTATCGTCGGTCTGGGTGCATTCGGGGCCAGTATTGGTATCGCCATCATGGGCGGTAAGTATCTCGAGGCCTCTGCCCGTCAACCTGAGCTCATGAACGCACTGCAGACGAGAATGTTCCTGCTTGCAGGTCTGATTGATGCTGCGTTCTTGATTGGTGTCGGTATTGCGATGCTGTTTGCGTTCGCTAACCCGTTTACGGGCTAAGACGACATGCGAGGGATCACCATCCTTTGAGGGGGTGAGCCACAGGAGGCCGGGCGGTGCTGCTTTACTGCGCCGCGGTGGCTTTGATTCAAGGTGTCAGGTGGCATAAACGCCAGACATCAGTGGTCTAACAAAGGAAAACAGACGTGAATTTAAACGCGACTCTCTTTTTCCAGATGATCGTGTTCTTTATCTTGGCGTGGTTTACGATGAGGTTCATCTGGCCACCGCTGACAAGAGCACTGGATGATCGTCGCCAGAAAATCGCTGATGGGCTCGCGGCAGCCGAAAAAGGAAAGGCCGATTTAGCCCAGGCACAAGCGCGGATTAGTCTGATGGAGGCTTCGGCCAAATCAGAAAACCATGCGCGTTTGGCCGAGGCAGAAAAGCAGGCAGCCGAGATTATTGAGCAGGCGCGCCGCGATGCCGAGACCGAAAGAGCTCGCATTGTAGCCCAGGCCCAAAAAGAGGCCGTTCAGGAGGTGCAGCTTTTGCGCGATTCATTGCGTGGTGAGGTTGCGGTCTTGGCGGTCAAGGGTGCAGAGCAGATCTTGCGTCGCGAGGTCGATGCTCAGGCCCACGCCCAGTTGCTCGATGAGCTTAAAACAGAACTTTAAACAAAAGGCAGGCTATGGCTGAACTTTCAACTGTTGCCAGACCTTATGCAGAGGCGCTTTTCGCCATGGCGCGCGAAGATGATGCGCTGACGCAGTGGTCGGAGCTATTGGCCAGCATGGCTGAGGTGGTGGCTTTGGACGAGGTCCGTGAGGCCCTGGATAATCCCACCCTGAGTCATGATCAGCGTTATGAGCTGTTTATTGGTCTGCTTGAAGCCAAACTTCCAGAAAAGGCGCAAAATTTTGCCCAGCTGCTTATTCATAATGGGCGCTTGTTGCTGCTTCCTGCCATTGCACGGCAATTTGACCTGTTGCGCCATGAGCTCGAGGGCAGTGCATTAGCAGAAATTACCAGTGCATACGAGCTCAGTGAGGATCAAGTCAACGATCTGATCGCAGCATTACAAAAGAAATTTGGTCTCAAGCTGGAGGCCGAGGTGACCGTCGATGCTGATCTTATCGGTGGTGTGCGCGTGAAGGTTGGCGATCAAGTACTCGATACTTCCGTGCAGGCCCAGTTGGCCCATATGCGCGAAAAGCTGGTTTCCTGATGTTGAAACCAGAGAAATAGCATTCCAGGAGTCTGAACATGCAACTTAATCCGTCCGAGATCAGCGAATTGCTGAAAAGCCGAATAGAAGGCTTAGGCGCGTCAACGGACATTCGCACCCAAGGTACGGTGGTATCCGTTACTGACGGGATTTGCCGCATCTACGGTTTATCTGATGTGATGCAAGGGGAGATGTTAGAGTTCCCCAATAACCTGTACGGTTTGGCACTCAACCTTGAGCGCGACTCTGTTGGTGCAGTGGTTTTAGGTGACTACACCGGTATCTCCGAGGGAGATCCGGTCAAAACTACTGGCAGGATTCTCGAGGTCCCTGTAGGGCCCGAGCTCTGCGGTCGGGTGGTCAATACATTGGGTGAACCTATCGACGGCAAGGGTCCCATTCATACCAAGGAGACCGACGTACTGGAAAAGGTCGCTCCCGGTGTGATTGCCCGTCAGTCGGTCGATGAGCCCCTGCAAACCGGTATCAAGGCCATTGACTCGATGGTTCCCATCGGTCGTGGACAGCGTGAGCTGATCATTGGTGACCGGCAAACTGGTAAGACCGCCGTGGCAGTCGATACCATCATCAACCAAAAGGGCAAGGACGTTGTTTGTATTTACGTGGCCGTAGGTCAAAAGGCCTCGACCATCAACAACGTGGTGAGCAAGCTCGAGGAGCACGGGGCCATGGACTACACCATCGTGGTCGCCGCACCCGCCTCGGATTCTGCCGCCATGCAGTATCTGGCCCCTTATGCCGGCTGCACCATGGGCGAATATTTCCGTGACCGCGGTCAGGATGCCCTGATTGTTTATGATGATTTGACCAAGCAGGCCTGGGCCTACCGTCAGGTGTCCCTGCTCTTGCGTCGTCCGCCGGGTCGTGAGGCCTACCCCGGAGACGTTTTTTATCTGCACTCCAGATTGCTCGAGCGCGCAGCGCGAGTCAATGCAGATTACGTCGAGGAGTTCACTCAGGGCGAGGTCAAGGGTCAGACCGGTTCATTGACTGCCTTGCCCATTATCGAAACACAGGCCGGGGACGTATCCGCCTTTGTACCGACCAACGTGATTTCCATTACCGACGGGCAGATCTTTCTTGAAACTGATCTGTTTCATGCGGGAATTCGCCCGGCCATTGACGCCGGGATATCGGTATCACGAGTCGGTGGAGCAGCACAGACCAACTTTATGCGCAAGGTATCGGGCGGGATTCGTACGGACCTGGCTCAGTATCGTGAGTTGGCTGCCTTTGCGCAGTTTGCCTCGGATTTGGATGATGCCACCCGCCGACAGCTCGAGCGTGGCCGTCTGGTCGTTGAGGTTCTGAAACAGCCTCAATACCAGCCATTGCCAGTCTGGGAGATGGGTACGATCTTGTTTGCGGTCGAAAATGGTTATCTGGATGATGTGGAAATCAACCAGGTGCTGGCCTTTGAAAAGGCCCTCAAAGACTATATACGCAGCAAGTATAGCGATCTCGTCGCACGCCTTGAAGCCGAGCCCGTGCTCAGCAAGGAAAACGAGGAGGCGCTGAACGCCGCAATCCAAGACTTCAAAAAGAACGGGGTTTATTAATTAGAAGCAATACATGGGTCAGGCCTGGACCGTTCTCCTTGCCTGACTCTCGGGTCTGTACGATGTACAGGTCTCATTAAGCCTTACAGGGATATGTGATGGCTGGAACGAGAGAAATTCGCACAAAGATCCGCAGTGTAGAAAATACGCGTAAGATCACCAAAGCCATGGAGATGGTCGCTGCATCCAAAATGCGCAAGGCGCAGGAGCGGATGGAAGCAGGCCGTCCCTATAGCACAAAGGTGCGCGAGATGGCACGGCATCTGATGCAGGCCAATCCGGAGTATGAGCACCCCTATATGCGGGAAACACAGGACGTGGCCTCCATCGGCATCGTCTTGGTGACTACCGATAGGGGGTTGTGTGGTGGTTTGAATACCAATATTTTGCGGTTGGTTCTCGAGCGCTTGGCAGAGTGCAAAGAGAGCAACATCAAGGTACAAACTACTGCTCTGGGTAGCCGTGGTGCTGGTACGCTGGCACGCATCGGGGCCAATCTGGTCTCGCAGGAGGTTGATTTGGGTGATGAGCCCAACCTCGAGCGGTTGATCGGCGCAGTCAAGGTGCAGCTGGATGATTTCATCGAGGGTAAACTCGATGCCGTTTACCTGGCCAGCACCCGCTTTGTAAATACAATGCGCCAGGAGCCAACATTAACACGTTTACTTCCTTTGCCCAGCGATCTGGAGGATCATTTCCAGATCAATGCCGCACAGGAGGATGATCAGGATGTTACCCCCGCGCAGCAGGACAGTTATGGCTGGGATTATATTTATGAGCCTGATGCCAAAGCTGTGATTGATGATCTTTTATTGCGTTATGTAGAGGCGCTGGTCTATCAGGCAGTGGCCGAAAATATGGCCAGTGAGCAATCGGCTCGCATGGTTGCGATGAAGGCCGCTTCGGATAACGCTTCAGACATGATTGACGAGCTGCAACTTAGCTATAACAAGTCTCGTCAGGCTGCCATTACCACAGAAATTTCTGAAATCGTGGGGGGAGCCGCAGCAGTTTAACCGCTGCTGGGCTTGCCGTTTACGTTATTTAGCAAGGACTAATCATGAGCAACGGTACCATAGTTCAGTGCATCGGCGCCGTGGTGGATATTCAGTTCCCCCGCGACAGCATACCTAAGGTTTATGATGCGCTTAAGCTTGTAGATCCAAACTCTGACTATGTAGAGGATGACCTCACTTTTGAGGTGCAACAGCTCTTGGGCGACGGTGTGGTTCGCACCATCGCCATGGGCTCCAGTGATGGGGTGCGTCGCGGGATGCAGGTAGCCAATACTGGCGCCCCTATATCCGTCCCCGTGGGTGAAGGCACCCTCGGACGCATCATGGATGTGTTGGGACGTCCTATCGATGAGGTGGGCCCCATCGAGACTGAGGAGCGCCGCTCCATTCACCAGGATCCTCCGGCCTTTGACGAGCTCTCGCCAGCGGTTGAGCTGCTCGAAACCGGGATCAAGGTCATTGACCTGATCTGTCCCTTTGCCAAAGGGGGCAAGGTCGGCCTGTTCGGGGGCGCCGGGGTGGGCAAGACCGTCAACATGCTTGAGCTGATCAACAACATCGCCAAGCAGCACAGCGGTCTGTCTGTATTTGCCGGTGTGGGTGAGCGTACTCGCGAAGGAAATGACTTCTATCACGAGATGGCCGAGGCCGGTGTGATTGACCTTGATGATTTGGGGCAATCCCAGGTATCCATGGTCTTTGGCCAGATGAACGAGCCGCCTGGTAACCGTCTGCGGGTCGCCCTCAGTGGTCTGACCATGGCAGAAAAATTCCGTGACGAAGGCCGCGATGTATTGCTCTTTATTGACAATATCTATCGCTATACACTCGCAGGTACCGAGGTTTCGGCGCTGTTGGGCCGGATGCCCTCGGCGGTAGGTTATCAGCCCACCCTTGCTGAGGAAATGGGTAAGCTCCAAGAGCGCATTACCTCGACCAAGACCGGCTCCATTACCTCCATTCAGGCAGTGTATGTCCCTGCGGATGACCTGACGGACCCTTCACCTGCGACCACTTTCTTGCACTTGGACTCCACGGTGGTTCTGTCGCGTGACATTGCTTCGCTGGGGATTTATCCGGCCGTTGACCCGCTGGACTCCACCAGTCGTCAGCTGGACCCGCAAGTTGTCGGTGATGAGCACTACAACATTGCCCGTCGGGTACAGGAGACGCTGCAGCGCTACAATGAGCTGCGCGATATTATTGCCATTTTGGGTATGGATGAGCTTTCTGATGAGGACAAGCAAACCGTTGCCCGCGCCCGCAAGATTCAGCGTTTCTTGTCGCAGCCTTTCCATGTGGCAGAGGTATTTACCGGGGCACCCGGCAAATACGTCTCTCTGGCGGAAACCCTGCGTGGTTTCCAGATGATTGTTGACGGGGAGTGCGACGCATTGCCCGAGCAGGCCTTCTACATGGTAGGTACCATCGACGAAGCCTTTGAAAAGGCAAAGGCGCTACAGTAAGGAAACACTATGGCTACTATTCAAGTCGACGTGGTGAGTGCCGAACGGTCCCTGTTTAGCGGCGAGGTCAAATTCGTCGCTTTACCGGGGGAGGTCGGTGAGCTGGGTATTTTGCCCGGACACACGCCGCTGATTACTCGTATACGTCCCGGCACGGTGAAAATTGTGCGCTCGGATGATTCCGAGGAGCATATCTTTGTGGCGGGTGGCGTACTCGAGGTGCAGCCCAATCAGGTGACGGTACTTGCTGATACGGCCCTGCGGGCCGAAGAGCTTGATGAGTCCAAGGCGCTTGAGGCACGTCAACGCGCCGAGGAGGCATTAAAGAATATTGCCGACAAAAAAGAGCTGGAGGTGGTCAAGGCCGAGCTGGATATGCTCGCCGCCCAGGCCGCTGCTGCCCGCCGCCTGAGAACATAAGGCCGGCCGTCAGACATTGCTCTTTGGCATCTGTTACACCCTGTCAGGTCATAGGCCTGATGGGGTGTTTTTATTTGCGCCCTACGGGTCATCGATCACCATACGGCCAACAAAGACAGTGTCATCGAGGGGGGTTGTCGTCATGAAATGCTCCTCGTTAAGATAGTTCAGGTCTTTGCGCAAAGCCACTTTTCTCATTTTTTGTTGATTAATATCTCCAAAGGAGGGAGCTGTGGTATTGCTTAGAAGTGCAATGGTGGTTGAGACTGAACGTGATTGGGTGCGTCCCTATCTCGATGGCAAACTGTTTCAGGCACGGGGTGAGGTCATCCACTATGACCCCCAGCGTGGGGCCGAGCAGGAGTCGGCACGATTACAGCAGGCCTGGTTCAATTTGCCCTTTTATGATTATTGCGTGTTTTATGTGGATGTGGAGTCTTTGGTATGGGCCCGTTTAAGCCTGGCTCAGCTAAAGCGGCTGACCAAAACCCCGATCTTCATCATGGCCAAAGCGCTCGCTGCCCCAGCCATCGAGGATTTGCTGCGACTCGGGGCGGTGGATTTTTTCTTGCATCCGGCGACTGAAAGTGAGATCCTGCCGCGCATCAGAAAACATTTACGCCGCTTGGTATATGATCCCCAATGTCAGGAGTTGCAGAACAAGGTAAAATTACCCGATAGCTATTATTTGCCGGCCATGCCAAAGTCTCGTGGAAATGCATTAACATTGCACGAGGCAGCGCAAAAATACCAGGTGTTATTGAGCGATGGCGCGACCCTGGAGGCGTTTGGCATGGCGGTAGCAGCACGGTTTGCCAGCAGCGCCGAGGGCTTTCAGCCGGTCAAGCGCCGAGTGGTGGCGGCTTTTGAGCGTGCGTTCCTGCATACCATGCTGTCACGCACAGAGGGTAATATTTCTGCTGCAGCACGGTTGTCCGGGCAACACCGGCGGGCTTTTTGGGCGCTGATGCGCAAACACGAGATTGATGCACAACCCTACCGCGATGCCACAGAGCAACAGGTTTTTATCTAATTTTGCTTTATTGATGAGGTTATAGTGTCTTTTCCAAAACTGAAAAATGATGTGTTCTTACGTGCGCTAATGCGCGAGCCCGTACCGTATACGCCGGTGTGGTTGATGCGCCAGGCCGGGCGTTATCTGCCCGAATACCGTGCCACGCGCGCCGAGGCCGGCTCTTTTCTCAATCTCGCCCAAAACAAGGAGTACGCCTGCGAGGTGACCTTGCAGCCGTTGCGCCGCTTTGATTTTGATGCGGCGATTTTGTTTTCCGATATTTTGACCATTCCCCACGCAATGGGGCTGGGTCTGGATTTCGTGCATGGTGAGGGCCCGCAGTTTGCGCATCCGCTTCGGCATGAGGATGATGTCGCCAAGCTGTCGGTGCCGGATATGGAAAAGCTGCGTTATGTCTTTGATGCTGTGCATCTGATTCGTCATGAGCTCGATGGCAAGGTGCCCCTGATTGGTTTTGCCGGTAGCCCCTGGACGATTGGCTGCTACATGGTTGAGGGGGCCGGTTCGCGGGATTATCGCCATATCAAGGGCATGATGTACAAGCGCCCCGATCTGGTGCACCGGATTCTGGAGATTAACGCCCAGGCCACGATCGAGTACCTGAATGAGCAAATCCGTGCAGGGGCCCAGGCAGTGATGATTTTTGATAGCTGGGGCGGGGTGTTGGCCGATGGTCTGTTTCAGGAGTTTTCCCTTGCCTATACCAAAAAGGTGGTGGATGGCCTGATTCGTGAGCAGGACGGCGCCCGTATTCCGGTGATTGTCTTTACCAAAGGGGGTGGGCAGTGGCTGGAGGATATTGTTGGCTGTGGGGCAGATGCCTTGGGCGTGGATTGGACGGTCAATCTCAGCCAGGCACGTGAGCGCATCAAGGATGCGGTGGCTTTGCAGGGCAATATGGACCCCATGGTCATGTTTGGCGGTGAGGAGGCCATTCGCAAGGAGGTACGTCGGGTGATCGATGACTTCGGGATGGTGGGTGCCGGTGGGCATGTGTTTAACTTCGGGCACGGGATTTCCCGCTTTAC
>DATGTB010000041.1:0-4887 GCA_035302065.1 Paenalcaligenes sp.
ATTGGTATCGAGCATATCGATGATATCCTGGCGGATCTCGAACAGGCTATCGAAGCGAGTCAGCAGTAACCGACACACGGCTCATAATCTACCTGGCTGCCCGTCTCCCTGGGCAGCCATTTAACGATGCTCTAGTGTGTACTCATCATGTTTCGGTCCGACGATCCCTTTTTAATTCATCCCCCTGGAGATTGAACAGTAGCTGCGCCATATACTCAGGCAACTCAGGATGAACAGCTTGGCTCATCAGCAAGGACCTTTGGTATTGATTGTCGATAATATCAGTGTCATCGGGGTGGCATTGCCGCAAATGGGGTCTCTGGTGGTAGATTTATTCGTGGGGCGGACTCAAACCCTGAACGACACCCTCAGCATCACTCGTGCAGGGCCACATCAGGGTCACCCCGCCATCACGGGGGATAATCGCCGACATGGGGCGGCAGCCCTGGGTATCGCACCATTGATAGTCCGCGGTAAACTCTGACCGGGTCAAACGCAGCTCATGGTGCTGCATCTGAGCCGGTACATAGTGGTACCAACCATCAGCAAAATGCGCATCGGCAGGAGGCTCCATGCCCGCAGCCGAGCCCTGTATGCGGGCCTGGGTCGCCAGCAGGACCGGGTCATCCCGCCCCAGGGCCCCGGCTTGCACCCTATAGTCCTCCTCCCAGCGCACCTTTTCAATGCTGTGCTCCCAGGCCAGGCTAAAGTGCTGCACAGGCACAAACACCGGCGTTACTGCTGCACTGGCTGCAGCAAGCTGTAAACAAATACCCAACACTGCTGCCACAGACAGCACCCCCTTAGGTGGCAGTCGGCGTCAAATCCGCCTTTTGGCGACGCACCTGCCAAATATGCCAGACCAGGAACAACACCGTTGCAGCCCCACCGAGCAAATCAGAAAACTCATTGGCCCACACCAGCAATGCGGCCGCCAACACCAGATAGACGCGCTCAATCACGTTGAGTCGAACCAATAAAAACCCGGTCGCACCCGCTCCCCACAGAATGATGGCTACAACTGCCTTGAAGACAATAAAAATAACCTCACCAAAATGATCATAATTTTGCATCATCAAGGCCGGCGCATAGACGGCCATATACGGCACGATAAAACCGGCAATCGCCACCCGAATGGCCTGAAAACTGATTTTCAAGCCCGTACTACGGGCAATGGGCGCGGCAGCAAAACAAGCCAATGCCACAGGCGGAGTCAAATCCGCCATAATGCCGAAATAAAAGACAAACATGTGCGAGACAATGAGCGGCACGCCCAGCTTGAGCAAGATGGGGGCTGCCAGGGAGCTGGTGATGATGTAATTCGGGATAGTTGGAATGCCCATACCCAACACCAGACAGGTCACCATGGTTAAAAACAAGGCCAGAAACAAGTTATCCCGTCCGATGGATATCACCTGTCCACCAAATTCGGCAGCCGCACCGGTCAAATTGATAATACCGATAATCACGCCTACCAGGGCACAGGCCACTGCTACAGGCAGGGCATGCCGGGCCCCCTCGGCCAGCGAATTGAGCGCCTCCCCCAGGACATCGGTGTTATGACGACGAATCAACACCAGGGCAATCAACGCAGCCACTACCACAAAAAAGGTAATCACCCCGAATTCTACAAAGCCCAGACAGGCAAAGCCCAGCAACACCCAAAACAAGTAGCGTAAAGCGGTGTGTGACACCCCCTGGATGACAGCGGCACCAAATATCAGGATAACCGTCAGTCCCAGCCCCACCGTTCCGGAAAACAGCGGCGTATAGCCAGAAAATAGCAATACCACCAGGCCAATCAGGGGGATGAGCAAATACCAGTTGCGGGCAACCGCCGCCCAGGGATTGGGGCATTCATCCTTGGGCAAGCCGTCCAACCCCTTGCGGCCAGCTTCCAGATGCACGGTGATAAAGACCGTAAAGAAATACAAAAAAGCGGGGATAATGGCCGCCTTGACGATTTCCACATAGGGCACGTTAATGGTTTCTGCCATGATGAAGGCTACCGCCCCCATGACCGGCGGCATAATCTGCCCGCCCATGCTCGAGGTGGACTCGACGCCCCCTGCAAAAGAGGAAGAATAGCCAAACCGCTTCATCAAGGGGATGGTGAACTGCCCGGTGGTGACGACATTGGCCACCCCGGATCCATTGATGGTCCCCATGAGGCCAGAACTGATGACCGACACCTTGGCCGGTCCACCCCGATGGTGTCCGACCGTGCCCATGGCAAAATCACTAAATAGATCAATCATACCAGCCCGCTCAAGAAACGAGCCAAACAGGATAAAAAGGAAAATATAAGTCGCCGAGACGTAGGTAGGCGTACCGTAAATCCCCTCGGTGCCAAAGGACAATGTACTGACAATCTGGTCAAAGCCGTAGCCACGGTGCATGAAAGGGCCCGGGATATACTCCCCAAAGAGGCCATACAACAAAAACAACCCGCAAATGATAGGCAAGGCGTAGCCCATCATCCGTCGGGTGACATCAAACACCAACACAATGATAATAATACCGATAACCATATCGGCATCCGTCATCTCACCAGCGCGGGCCGTCAGATCGGACTCAAACACCCAATGATAAAAGCTGACGACAAAACCCAGCACCCCGAGAAACCACCCAATTGCCGGAATGCGGCGTCCAAAGAAATTGGGATGCAATATATACACCATCCAAATCACAAACCCCACATGCAGGGCCCGAATCACCTGACTCGACATGGGGCTGAATGCAGCGGTATAGATCTGATAGCAAGAAAATAAAACAGCCACCCAAAACACAGCCCTGGGTAGCTCTATGACTGGACGCTCTTCCAACAAGCTCATGGCATTTTCCGATGGTAAAACAGCTGCGAATTTTGTTGAAGCCACAGCCAAAAAGAAAAAATCTTTTATCGGCAGCCCGGCCTGGTCAAGGCCAGGCTGCAACCCTTTTAAATGGCATTATGCGAGATTTTAGTCTTTGATAATGCCCTGCTCTTTAAAGTATTTTTCTGCGCCTGGGTGAACGGGTACAGGCATACCCTCAAGCGCATTGTCTATATTGACTGCTTTAATGACATTATGGGTGGACTGCAAAGCGTCCAGATTGTCGTAGAACACCTTGGTCATTTCATAGACCAACTCCTCGGGCACATCCTCATGTGTGACTAAAAAGTTGGGGATGGCAGCGGTGGGGATCTCCTCATCCTGCCCCTCATAGGTTCCTGCCGGAATGGTGGCGGGCAAATAGGCCGGACTACCGACATTTTCTACTACCTCTACAGGCACGGGGATGATTTCAATATCGATGGAGGTCGCCAAATCACGGATGGAGGCAACGCCCAGACCAGCGGACTGCAGTGTGGCATCTATTTGACGGTTTTTCATCAACTCCACAGACTCACCAAAAGGCAGGTACTCAACCTTGGAGAAATCATCATAGCTCAGGCCGGCGGCATCAAAGATGGCACGGGCGTTGAGCTCGGTCCCGGAACGGGCAGCCCCTACCGAAATACGCTTGCCCTTGAGATCATCGATGGTTTTGATGCCGGACCCCTTGTTGGCAACAATCTGTATGTAGTTGTTATAGGTGCGGGTAACGCCGCGCAACTTATCAAGCTTTTGGGTAAAGCCTGCCTCCTCACGACCCTCCCAGGCATCTGCCACTGAATCCGCCAGGGACCAGGCCAACTCACCACGACCAGCCTGCAACAGATTCATGTTTTCTGCAGAAGCCTTGGTGACCTGGGCCGTAGAGCGGACATTGGGGATCTGCTCACCATATAACTGCGCCATGGCAACACCAAGTGGATAGAAAACACCGCTTTGCCCCCCGGTAAGGATGTTAACGAACTGGGTTTTTTGTGCCAGGGCCGGACCGGACAGCGCTACCAAGGCGGCAGCTGCAAAGCCTGACAAAATTTTTTTAAATCGCATGAATCACTCCTGAAAGCAGATGGTTATAATAATTTTCCAAGATTCGAAACCAACAGCCTCATATTAAGGCATACAAAGGGTTTACTTTCGCTAAGAATCGTGACTATGCCAACTTTTGGCCCAAAGTTCAATCGGGTTATCCCCTTAATCAGCGCTTGAATAGCCAGAACAAGAGCAAAGCGCTGCCAGAAACAGTGGCGGCTAGCCCGAGCCAGACAAAAATGGGGATACCCCACAAGCGCGGCCCCAAATCCATCAAATGGGGGGCCAGCCCCAAGGCGAATGCAGCCGTAACCAGTGCGACACAAAGCCGCGCTGCAGCTCTTTCGAGAGAGTCGTTAAGCTGCTCTATATGATGCAAATTCAGATCCACACCAATACGTCCGTGCCGAATCCGGTGCATTAACAACCGTACAAACCCGGGCGCTTCACCTGCCAGCTCATAGAGCTCGGAAGTGACGTACAGCGCACGCTTTCCCATGGCCTCAGGGGAGTAATACTCCTTGAGCTGGGCCCGGACAGTGGGTTCGGCCAGGGCGATCAAATCAATGTCATGAGAAATGGCCTTTAACACGCCATCGGCGGTAATGAAGGTTTTGAATAACAGACTGAGATCAGGCGGCAGGGCGATCTTGAGATGGCGCGAGAGCGACATGAAATCCGTCAAAATCCCGCTTATCCGCAAAGGCGGTAAACGATGCTCAGCCAAAAACCGCTCGACCGCCAATGAAATCTCTACCGGGTCGGCATCAAAGGAGGCAGACCACTCCAGCAACATGGCTGTCACACCCTCGGTCTGCCCGGTCTGTATAGCCCGCAACAAAACCAGCAGCTGATTTTTTCTCTTGGTCGACAAGCGCCCAACCAGACCAAAGTCAATGAACCCGATCCGATTGCCACTCATGGCCAGCAAATTGCCCGGATGCGGATCGGCATGATACTCGCCCTCATCCAATATCAT
>DATGTB010000042.1:0-8197 GCA_035302065.1 Paenalcaligenes sp.
GACTCGGGCATATCCAGGGGCATGACCCCGGTAGCGGCGGCAAAGGCGACCAGTCCGGAGCCAGCCGGGAAGCTGATGCCAATGGGAAAGCGTGTGTGTGAATCGCCGCCTGTCCCTACTGTATCGGGCAAGAGCATGCGGTTGAGCCAGGAGTGAATGATTCCGTCCCCAGGGCGCAGGGATACCCCACCTCGGGTGCTGATGAAGTCGGGCAACTCGTGGTGCGTCTTGACATCGACAGGCTTGGGGTAGGCCGAGGTATGACAGAAAGACTGCATAACCAAGTCGGCAGAAAAGCCCAGACAAGCCAAATCCTTGAGCTCATCACGTGTCATTGGACCAGTGGTGTCCTGGCTGCCGACTGTCGTCATGAGTGGCTCACAGTAGGTACCTGGACGTATGCCCTGTCCCTCTGGCAGGCCACAGGCCCGGCCTACCATTTTTTGTGCCAGGGTAAAGCCCTTGCCGGAGTCTTTGGGGGCCTCGGGCAGGCGGAAAAGGTCTGTCGGGCCCAAGTCTAACGCCTCGCGGGCCCGGGCGGTCAACCCGCGGCCGATAATCAGGGGAATACGACCTCCGGCACGTACCTCATCCAGGAGCACCTGTGATTTCAGTTTGAATTCAGCGATGACCTCACCGTTTTTGAGTGCTTTGCCCTCATAAGGACGCAGCTCGATAACATCGCCCATTTCCATCTGGGTGACATCCAGCTCGATGGGCAGCGCACCAGCATCTTCCATCGTGTTATAGAAAATCGGCGCAATACTGCCCCCCAGGCAAACACCACCAAAACGTTTGTTGGGTACGTAAGGAATATCCTCACCAGTATGCCAAAGCACCGAGTTGGTAGCCGATTTACGTGACGAACCGGTCCCGACCACATCACCTACGTAGGCGACCAGATGGCCTTTGTCCTTGAGCGCCTCGATTTGCTTTATTGGCCCGATCTCACCGGGGACATCCGGATCGATGCCTGGGCGTGGGTTTTTGAGCATGGCGAGCGCATGCAGGGGAATGTCGGGACGACTCCAGGCGTCAGGGGCTGGAGACAAGTCATCAGTATTGGTTTCACCGCTGACTTTGAAAACTGTAACAGTAATGCTTTCCGGGACCTCCGGGCGGCTGGTGAACCACTCGCCATCTGCCCAGCTTTGCAGGATTTCCTGAGCATGAGGATTGCCCTTATCGGCCTTTTCCTTGACATCATGAAAGGCATCAAACATCAGCAAGGTGTGTTTGAGTCCCTCGGCCGCGGTAGGAGCCAGCGCCTCATCATCCAGCAGTCGAATCAGGGGAGCGATATTAAAGCCACCCAGCATGGTGCCCAGCAATCGGGTCGCATGCTCGGGAGAAATGAGGTCGTTTTTTTCCTCCCCAAAGGCCAGGGCGGCAAGATAAGACGCCTTGACCTGGGCGGCGTCATCCACGCCAGCCGGCACACGATGAGTAAATAACTCCAACAGGAAGTCGGCCTCACCGGCAGGGGGATTTTTTAATAGTTCAATGAGTTGAGCGGTTTGCTGCGCCGTGAGCGGCAAGGCGGGGATGCCTTGTGCCGCACGTTCGGCTGCGTGTTGGCGATAAGATTCCAGCATAGATTGCAGGCCCATAAAAGTGATTGGTTGTAAATGGGTAGGGGGCGCCTACCCCTGACAAAAAATAAACTAGGCGTATTGTAAAAGCTCGCGACCCAGGGATCAATGGTCTTATGTCTTATATAAGACCTGATGGACACCCAGGTCAATCTGATGCACAGATGTCAGTCTTTTTTTAACAATTGTTTGTATTCCGGGTGTTTTTTCAAATAACCTTGCGTGTAGCTGCAGATAGGGGCAACTTGCCACTGAGCCGCCTGAGCCGCTTGTAGTGCGGCCCGGGTCAGGTCTGCAGCGATGCCTTGGCCTGCAAGCTCGGGAGGGACCCAGGTATGGGTAATGGCCATGACGGCGCCCTTGGGCTCATAGTCCAGATAGGCGATGGCGCCCTTGTGCTCATAGACGAAGCGGTGCTCGTCTTCAAGGTGTTGAATAACTCTGCTCATGGTAGGCGGTCTTTGCTTTCTGGCCCTATGGGCGATCTTTGAGTGGGACAAAAGGACGTGGCTCCGGGCCAATGTACTCGGCACCCGGACGAATAATTTTATTGTCCTGGCGCTGCTCGATGACATGGGCCGCCCAGCCTGCGGTGCGTGCAATAACAAAAAGCGGGGTAAACATCAGACGTGGAATGCCCATCAGGTGGTAGGCCACGGCGGCATACCAGTCAAGGTTGGCAAACATCTGTTTTTCTTCCCACATGGTTTCCTCTATGGCCTCGGCAATATCAAACAGACGCATATCACCTGTGTCCTGGGCCAGGGTCCGGGCGACAGCCTTGATCACCTCATTACGCGGATCGGAGACCGTATAGACCGGATGGCCGAAACCGATGATGACTTCACGTTGCTCAAGGCGTTGTTTGATGTCATCGCGGGCTTGTGCGGGGCTTTGATAGCGCAGCAGTATTTCCAGCGCTGCCTCATTGGCACCGCCATGCTTGGGACCGCGCAAGGCGCCGATTGCCCCGCTGATTGCAGAGTAGATATCAGAGCCCGTGCCGGCGATCACGCGTGCGGTGAAGGTGGAGGCATTGAACTCATGCTCTGCGTACAGGTTCATGGAGATATCCAACGCGCGTGACCAACTGCTCGAGGGTTTTTCACCATGCAGCAGATAAAGGAAATGCTCGGCAATCCCTCCCTTTTTACCCTCTAGCTCAATTTCCAGGCCATGAGTAGCATAGTGATACCAATACAGCAGAGCCGAGCCCAGGGATGCAATCAGCGTGTCAGCGATTGCACGGGCGTCTGCGCTGGGTTGGGTATCATGCTCGGGCAAGACGCACCCCAATACCGATACAGCCGTACGCAGCACATCCATCGGGTGGGCGGCGGCAGGCAGTGTTTTTAATGCCTTGCGTACCGCCTTGGGAAGGTTGCGGCGTGCGCGCAGCTGGCTTTTATAGTTTTTAAGCTCGGCCAAATTAGGCAGTTGGCCGTGGATCAGTAAATAGGCTACCTCCTCGTAACTACAGTCCGGAGCGAGGTCCAGTATATCAAAGCCGCGATAATGCAGGCTTTGGCCATCCGCACCGACACTACTCAGGGCAGTAGCGCCTGCTGTCACGCCCGAGAGTGCAACTGATCGTTTCCCTTTTCTTTGGGGCTGAGCGCTTTGTTCCGTCATGAGTTCCTCCTTGTGCTAATTAATCGAGCAGATCCTGCACGCCATCACGTTCTTGTAATAGTTCATCTAAAGTGTACTGCATGCGTGCACGAGAGAAATCGTCTATCTCCAAATCCTGCACAATCTCGTATTGTCCGTTTTTGGTAATGACCGGAAAGCCGTAAACGATGTCTTTGGGGATGTCATAGGAGCCGTCAGAGGGGACACCCATGGTGACCCACTTGCCATCAGAGCCCAGAATCCAGTCGCGCATATGGTCGATGGCAGCATTGGCGGCTGAGGCGGCTGATGAAAGGCCCCGCGCCTTGATGATGGCAGCGCCACGCTCGCCCACGGTGGGGATAAAGGTGTCGCGCACCCACTCGGGGTCCTGTATTTTGGCTGCCAGGGACTGACCATTGGCCTCGGTAAAGCGAATGTCCGGGTACATGGTGGGCGAGTGATTGCCCCAGACGATCATGCGCTCGATTTCGGCCACCGGAATCTGCAGGTAATCAGCGAGCTGTGATAGTGCGCGGTTATGGTCCAGACGCAACATGGCAGTGAAGTTTTCTGCCGGTAAGTCAGGTGCTGATTTCATGGCGATATAAGCATTGGTATTGGCTGGGTTACCAACCACCAGCACCTTGACGTCCCGGCTGGCTACCTCATTGAGGGCGCGGCCCTGGGCCGTGAAAATCTCTGCATTGAATTTGAGCAAATCCTTGCGTTCCATGCCTGGACCGCGTGGGCGGGCACCGACCAGCAAAGCGGCATCCGCATCCTTGAAGGCGACCTTTGGATCGCTAGAGTGAGTGACCTCCTGCAGGAGCGGGAAGGCACAATCATCAAGCTCCATCATCACCCCTTTGAGGGATTTTTGAGCCTCCTCATGGGGGATTTCCAAAAGCTGCAGGATGATGGGCTGATCTTTGCCCAGCATCTCACCAGCGGCAATACGAAATAATAATGAGTAACCGATTTGGCCAGCAGCCCCTGTGACGGCGACTCGGATAGCGGGTTTAGACATGGAAAGCCTCCAAAAACGACACGCTTGAAACTAAAAGGTCCCAGAATTCGCTCTGGGAGTAAAATGGAAAAACAAAATCAGTAGGCAATTTTAGCAATTTCATCTGCTTTGGTAGAGACTTTATGCCTCTTATTTGCCTAAGATCATGCAACCTGAACGCTAGGTGAAAATCAGGTCGGCGTCAAACCTCTTTTGTCTTATATAAGATAAAAGAGTGTTAGACTTTAGTCTGTATGCGTGCGAGAATGCACTTCAATTATTAGCTGGATTCTGTGGTCCTCCCATGTCCAAAACACATGATTCGTCTCGACAGTCTAGTAGGCTTGCGCAGCGCTCGAATGCGCTGGGCACGACTTATAGTCCGCTCTACCAACAAATCAAAACCTTGCTCTTGCAGCGTCTCGATGAGGGGGAGTGGCGACCGGGCGAGTCCATACCCAGTGAGCATGAGTTGGCAGCCCGCTTTCAGGTCAGCCAGGGCACCGTACGCAAGGCCATCGATGAACTGGCCGCAGAGAATTTACTGATTCGTCGACAGGGCAAGGGCACTTTTGTCCCGACCCATTCAGAGCCCAAGGTCCGGTTTCGCTTTTTAAAGCTCACTCCTGATGACGGCCATCAGCCCGTATCCGGCAGTGAGATCATTGATTGTCAGCGTTTACGGGCGCCTGCCGAGATTGCGCAGCATCTGCAGCTTAAAACAGCCGCTACGGTGGTGCGTATCCGGCGCTTGTTGTCCTTTGATGGGCAGCCGACAATTTTTGATGATATTTGGCTGCCTGGCCGCGTTTTCAGAGGGGTCAATGAAGATACGGTGCGGGCCAACGACAGCCCCTTATATGCCTGGTTTGAGGTTGAGTTCGGGGTGAGCATGGTGCGCGCTGATGAGGCGATACGTGCTGTTGCCGCCCAGGCCGAGGCCGTACAGTATCTGGGGGTGCCTGCCGGGCGTCCATTATTACAGGTAGACAGGGTGTCCTATACCTACGGTGATCGGCCGATGGAATTTCGTCGGGGCCTGTACATCACCGAGCGTTTTCATTATCGACATACGCTTAGTTGATTTCAGGTTTTATTGTTGTCAAAGGTCATAAGAGGTGATGATTCTCATGGTTTTTACTTAAAAAAGCATTTTTTTTAGCGTAAAATGCTGTTTCAATTGTCTTGGGTTTGCCTTGTAGTGGGCACCCTTTGTTCTGATATCAGGTGAAAAGTAAAAGTCGAATAATAACCGTCACTTTGGCTTTTCTGATTAATAACGTTTTTTGAGGCCATTATGTCTGAAACCGCTCCAAAGCAGCGTCCTCAGTTTCGTAATGTAAATGTGGGGCAGATCATTACGTATCGATTACCCCCATCTGCGAAGCTATCGATTATGCATCGCATCAGCGGGGCCCTGCTGTTTTTAGCCCTGCCTGTGTTGCTCCTGCCCATTCTTTCTCTTAGCCTGGGCAGTCCGGAAAGTTTTGCCGCTGTCCGGGACTTTGTTTCGCACCCCTTGTGCAAACTGATATTGTTGGTGCTTATATGGGCATACCTGCACCACTTTTGTGCCGGTATCCGTTATTTAGCCCTGGATTTGGGTAAGGGTAGTGACAAGGAGACTTCACAAAAAACCGCAGTCAGTGTCATTGTGATTAGCCTGCTGCTGACCCTTGTTTTTGGCCTGAAACTTTTTGGAGTTTGGTAATGAGCGCACCAGAACGTATTGGCGAAAAACGCTTGGTGGTTGGTGCCCATTATGGCACTTTGGACTTTATCGCCCAGCGTGTTACCGCCGTTGTCTTGATCGTATATACCCTGATTTTGTTTTTGGGGTATTTGTTTACTTCAGATTTCAATTACGAGTCCTGGCGCCATTTGTTCGCCTTCAAGTGGGGCGCATTCCCCATGGGGCAGGTACTGGCTACCCTAGCGTTTATTTCCGTCGTGTGGCATGCCTGGGTTGGCGTGCGTGATATCTGGATGGATTACATCAGAAACTCCGGCGGGCGCTTATTTTTGCAGACCTTGACCGTGTTGTGGTTGGTTGGCGCACTCGTTTTCTTTGTACAAATTGTCTGGAGCCTATAACCGTGGCAGCTATAAAATCATCTTTACCCCGTCGTCAGTTCGATGTAGTGGTTGTTGGTGCTGGGGGCGCCGGATTGCGTTGCGCCATACAGCTTTCCGAAGCCGGTCTGAACGTCGCCGTTTTATCAAAGGTATTCCCGACGCGGTCTCATACCGTTGCTGCGCAGGGAGGAGTCAGTGCCGCGCTGGGCAACATGAGCGAAGACCACTGGTACTGGCATATGTATGACACCGTCAAGGGTTCCGACTGGTTGGGTGATCAAGACTCCATCGAGTTTCTTTGTCGTGAGGCACCGCATGCCGTCTATGAGTTAGAGCATTTTGGAATGCCTTTTGACCGGAATGAGGACGGCACCATTTATCAGCGTCCATTCGGTGGACACACTTCTCATTTTGGTGAAAAGCCAGTTCAGCGTGCGTGTGCAGCTGCGGATCGTACCGGTCACGCCATGGTGCACACCCTTTATCAGCGCAACGTCAAACTGAAAACCAAGTTTTTGGTGGAGTGGATGGCGCTCGATTTATTGCAAAATGATGAGGGCGAGATCCTGGGCGTTACCGCACTAGAGATGGAAACTGGTGACATCTATATCCTCGAGGCCAAGCGCACTGTTTTGGCCACGGGCGGTTCGGGGCGTATTTTCCAGGCCTCCACCAATGCTTTCATCAATACCGGTGATGGGCTGGGCATGACAGCGCGCGCTGGCATCCCTTTGCAGGATCTGGAGTTTTGGCAGTTCCACCCAACAGGCGTTTACGGCGCTGGAGTGTTGATCACCGAGGGGGTGCGCGGTGAGGGGGGTATTTTGTTAAACAAGGATGGCGAGCGCTTTATGGAGCGTTATGCGCCTCATCTCAAGGATTTGGCGCCGCGTGACTTTGTTTCCCGGTCGATGGACCAGGAAATCAAGGAGGGTCGGGGCTGTGGTCCAAATGGCGACTATATTGAGCTCAAGCTGGATCATTTGGGGGCCGATACCATCAAACGTCGTTTGCCTGCCATCCGTGAAATATCCATGACCTTTGCCAACATCGATCCCATTACGGATCCCATTCCGGTGGTTCCTACCTTGCACTACCAGATGGGCGGCATTCCCACCAATTATCACGGTCAGGTCTTGACGATGAAAGACGGCCAGGCCACGGTGGTACCTCGTTTATATGCGGTTGGCGAATGTGCCGCCACCTCAGTTCACGGGGCCAACCGTCTGGGTACCAACTCCTTGCTTGATTTGATTGTGTTTGGCCGTGCTGCGGGTAACCATATTGTGGAGTCCAAGCCTCAGAATGAGCATAGTCATCCGCTGATTCCTGACTGGTCCATTGATAGCTCTATTGATCGGGTCAATGCACTCGAGGAGCGCACCTCTGGTGAGCATGCGCCCGAGCTGGCGGACAAAATACGCGAGACCATGCAGGAGCATTGCGGGGTATTCCGTACGCTCGAGATTTTGAACAAGGGGGTCAAGGCCATCGATGAGTTGGCTGAGGCCGCAGAGCAGCTTTATTACAAGGACAAGTCCAAGGTCTTTAATACAGCACGTGTAGAGGCGTTAGAGGTTGCCAATATGATTGAGGTTGCGCGTGCTACCGCACACTCTGCCGCAAACCGGCTTGAAAGTCGGGGCGCACATGCCCTTGAGGACTATCCCGAGCGTGATGATGAGAATTGGCTAAAACATACCATGTGGTTCTCCGAGGGGAATCGCCTGGAATACAAGCCGGTCGAGATGAAGCCCATTACGGCTGAAACTGTTGCACCCAGACCTCGCGAGTTCTAAATAGGGGAAACTGATGAGTGAAAATCGCAAGTTAAATTTTGAAATCTATCGCTACGACCCCGATAAGGATGAGCGTCCCTATATGCAAAAACTGCAAATCGAGCTCAAAG
>DATGTB010000043.1:0-5931 GCA_035302065.1 Paenalcaligenes sp.
GCTGGATGTGCCTTCAGTGCTGGATATGAATTTTGATGCCAACATCACTGTTGCTCCTGAAAAACAGATTTTGCATCAGGCCAGTACCACCTTGGTATTGCATGAGGGAACGGTCTGGAATGAGCAGCCGGCTCAGGGGCAGGTGGCCTTTGATTTGGCGCTCAAGCCAGACTCCGCAACCGCACAGGGACAAGCGGGCGAGCAGCCGTTTTGGCTGGATTATGTGTTGACTTATGCCAATACGGATTTGCATCTGGGTGCAAATCATCTGGTCCTGTCCGGCCGTTGGGCCCAAAGTCCGGAGGATACGCTGGATTTACAGCTTGATGGACCGAGTCTGCATACGCTATGGCCTGGACTGGAATCGATCGGGGCCACAGAGGTGGATATGCAGTTGAGCGGAGATTGGCAGCAGCATCGGCTGGCAGCCAAGGCCGGTTATTTGCTCAGTCCGCTGGTGGATCAGGCAATTGAACCGAGCGAGGATCGCATCGAGGAAGCAGTCGCTCAGCGCAGCACACACCCTAAATTAGGCACAGGATGGGTGCGGGCCGAGGTTGGTTTGAGAGGTTCACTGGATCTGCTCAGTGAGGCTGAGGGGTTGCCCTTTGACCGTTGGCGCGCTGATATTAACCATTTGCGGGTTGCGCATGCGGCTTTTGCGCTGCAGGGGCAAAATACAGCACGGGTGGAGATTGACTTTGAGCAGCCTGAACGCCCGCTGGCTGTGGATGTGGGTGCCTGGACGCTTTTAACCCAGGTCGAAGATATCCCCTGGCTGACGCTTGTGCATGACCATAGTCATTGGCAGGGGACGCAATGGTCGACCAAGGGGCATACCGAGCCCGTGCGGTTTTCTGCGCGCTTTGTGGATGTGCTGATGCGTAATGCCGGGCTGCAAGAACGGCAGCAGCAACGAGGCGGCATCATATTCACGGATGAGCGCATCGAGCCCCTGGCAGATATTGAATTACAGCTCGCCTGGGACCTGGCGTTCAAGGAGGCTTTGGGCGGGCAAATTAGCTTGCGCCGGGTGGCGGGTGATATTATGGTGCCCGATGAGCCCCCAGTGCCACTGGGCCTTGAGCAGGCGCAGCTGGTGGTTGGTCTGACGCCTCAGGGGGCGGGGCAGACGCGCGTGCAGGCCCAGCTGGATCTGCATACCCGTATGATGGGTTTTTTACAAGCCAATCTGGAGACCCCTTTTTATTTTAGTCCAGAGCAGGGCTTTGAAATCCGCGAATCCGATCTGAAAACTATCAATATCAATGCCCAGATGGATGATTTGAGCTGGACGCAGCTCATCATTGGCGATGCCATGGAGCTACGTGGACAACTGGATGCACAGGTGGAAATTCGGATGCGCGAGCTTGATGATATGCAAATGCAAGGCGATATCCGTGGCCGGGAGCTGCGGGTCACCCGTCTGGATGATGGGGTGCGGTTGCTGGATGGCAAGCTGGATGCACGTCTGGATGGACAGCGTTTTGTGATTGATACACTGTATTTTCCGGCTTTGCTCCGGGTGGAACCCAAGGAATGGCGTACGGCTACCTGGATTACCGAGGAGGAGGATGCTAAAAACGGTTTTCTGGAGGTCACGGGATTTTGGGACCTGGAAGGGGAAAGCGGGCATTTTGAGGTTGAGCTTTATCGATACCCCATTTTACAACGTGCTGATCGCTACGCCATGATGACGGGCAAAATTGATGTGGAGGCCTTGCTTCCGCAAATAAATATCATGGGCAAGTTAGTGGCTGATGCAGGCTGGTTCGACCTGGATATGTTAGGGGGTATCCCTAGCATTGATGGTGATGTAGTGGTCATCCGAGCCGGGGATGTGATTAATGAGGAGGAAGCGCCAACGAACCTGGATATGAGTATGGATCTGGAAATCGATCTGGGACCACGGTTCTATCTGACCGGTTATGGAGTTAACTCGGGATTGGTCGGGCAGTTGCGGGTCATGATGGTTGGCGATGAGCTGACTGGACTGGGTGCTTTGCGCACGCGGGGCGGGGCGATTGAGATCTATGGTCAGCGACTACAGTTGCGCCGGGGGACGATTACCTTCCAGGGGGATATTACTAATCCCATCCTGAATATCGAGGCCCTGCGTACAGGGTTGGCCGTGGAGGCCGGGGTGCGGGTAGCGGGTACGGCCCATCATCCAAAAATCGATTTGGTCTCCTATCCCGATGTGGATGAGTTGGAAAAACTATCTTGGCTCTTATTTGGTCATGGTCCTGATGAGAGTGGAGGTGATGTGGCGCTCCTAATCTCTGTGGGTACTTCTATGCTCAGTGATGGAGAGCCTTTTTATAAACGTTTTGGCATTGATGAGTTAAGTTTGCAGTCCGGGGATATCGGTGGGGCAGGCAGTATCCTGCCTCCAACGAGTACAGCAAGTAGCTTGGAAAGCGAAGTGTCGGAGGTGGAAAAACGTTTCATCCAGGCGAGCAAGGTGTTCGGCCAAGGGTTTACAGTTGGAGTGCGGCAGGCCTTGTCAGATTCCGGAACGGTAGGACGGGCCACTTATAGGTTGAGCCGTCGCCTGACCGCTGAAATCAGTCTGGGTACAGTTAGTGGTATGGCGCTGCTTTACCGCTGGTTTTCAAGGGATGATTGAGGGTTGATGTCCAATATACGCCAAAGAGGTAAGCATGAGCATTAAAAACGATCGCTGGATCCGCGAACAGTCGGCCAAAGGCATGATTGAGCCTTTTGCCCCCGAGCAGGTGCGCGAGGTGGAGGGTCAGCGAGTGATCAGTTTCGGGACCAGTAGCTACGGTTATGATGTGCGCTGTGCCCATGAATTCAAGATTTTCACCAATATCAATTCCACTATTGTGGATCCCAAGAATTTTGATGAAAAGTCTTTTGTGGATTATGAGGGGGATGTGTGTATTATTCCACCTAATTCCTTTGCTCTGGCGCGCACGATGGAGTATTTTCGTATCCCCCGTGATGTATTGACCATTTGTCTGGGGAAGAGCACCTATGCCCGCTGTGGCATCATTGTCAATGTGACGCCCCTTGAGCCAGAGTGGGAGGGGTATGTGACCCTGGAGTTTTCCAACACGACGCCCTTGCCCGCCAAGATTTATGCGGGCGAAGGTTGCGCACAGATGCTGTTTATCGGCGGCCATGAGGAGTGTGAGGTGTCCTATAAAGATCGGGGGGGCAAGTATCAGGGGCAAACTGGTGTGACCCTGCCCCGTACATGAATCCATAACTGTATGGAGCGCTTGGCATGAAATTTCGTTTTCCCATAGTGATCATCGATGAGGATTATCGCTCTGAAAATATCTCCGGACTGGGGGTGCGAGCGTTGGCCGAGGCGATTGAGGCCGAGGGGGTAGAGGTGGTCGGGGTGACCAGCTTTGGTGATCTCAGTCCTTTTGTACAGCAACAGAGTCGGGCCAGTGCCTTTATCCTGTCTATCGATGATGAGGAGTTTGAGGATGAGGCCCCCGAGTTGGTCGCTGCCGCCATAGAGCAGCTGCGCGGCTTTATTGCCGAGCTGCGGTTCAGAAATGAAGATATTCCCATTTATCTGTATGGTGAGACCCGTACTTCGCAGCATATTCCCAATGATATTTTGCGGGAGTTGCACGGCTTTATCCATATGTTTGAGGATACTCCGGAGTTTGTGGCCCGCCATATCATTCGTGAGGCACGCGCCTATTTGGCCAGCGTGGCGCCGCCATTTTTCCGTGAGCTGGTGCAGTACGCTTATGATGGTTCCTATTCCTGGCACTGTCCGGGGCACTCGGGCGGGGTGGCATTTTTGAAAAGCCCTGTCGGGCAGATGTTTCACCAGTTTTTTGGTGAAAATATGCTGCGTGCTGATGTCTGTAATGCGGTCGACGAGTTGGGGCAGCTGTTGGATCATACTGGTCCGGTGGCCGAAGCCGAGCGCAATGCCGCGCGTATTTTCAACGCCGATCATTGTTTTTTCGTGACCAATGGAACCTCTACCTCCAACAAGATTGTCTGGCATGCCAACGTCGCTCAGGGCGACATTGTTGTGGTAGATAGAAATTGCCACAAATCCATTTTGCATGCCATCACCATGATCGGTGCCATTCCAGTATTTTTGCGTCCGAGCCGTAATCATCTGGGTATTATTGGGCCCATTCCGGCCGGAGAGTTCACCGCTGAGCGCATCGCTCGTAAAATTGAGGCCAATCCTTTTGCCCGCGAGGCCAAAAATAAAACACCCCGTATTCTGACCTTGACCCAGAGCACCTATGATGGGGTTATTTACAATGTCGAGCGGATCAAGGAGTTGCTCGGCGAACAGATAGAGACCTTGCATTTTGACGAGGCCTGGATCCCGCATGCGCCTTTTCACAAGTTTTATAAGGATATGCATGCCATTGGTGGCGCCGATCGACCGCGGCCCGAAAACACCATGATTTATGCCACCCATTCAACGCATAAATTACTTGCCGGCCTGTCGCAGGCCTCCCAAATCACCGTGCAGGACAGTCAGCGCAGGCAGCTGGATCGCAATGTATTCAATGAGGCTTATTTGATGCATACCTCGACCTCGCCACAATATGCCATCATCGCCTCCTGCGATGTTTCGGCAGCGATGATGGAGCCGCCCGGCGGGACGGCCCTGGTTGAGGAAAGCATTCGCGAGGCGCTGGATTTCCGCCGGGCCATGCGCAAGGTAGAGGCCGAGTACGGGGCCCAGGATTGGTGGTTTACGGTTTGGGGGCCGGAGCATTTGCCGGCAGAGGGCATTGGCTCGCGTGATGACTGGTTGCTGCGCTCCGAGGATGCCTGGCATGGTTTTGGTGCGCTTGAGGAGGGGTTCAATATGCTGGATCCCATCAAGGCCACCATCATCACCCCTGGCCTTGATATCTCGGGCACCTTTGCTGACGAGGGTATTCCGGCGGCCCTGGTTTCCAAATACCTGGCCGAGCACGGGGTTGTAGTAGAGAAAACCGGCCTGTATTCCTTTTTTATCCTCTTTACCATCGGCATCACCAAGGGGCGCTGGAACACTTTGCTAACGGCTTTGCAGCAGTTCAAGGATGACTACGATCGCAATCAGCCCATGTGGCGCATTTTGCCCGAGTTTTGCCGCCAGCACCCACAGTATGAGCGGTTGGGACTCAAGGACCTATGTCAGGAGATTCATGCTGTTTATAAAAAATATGATCTTGCCCGTCTGACCACCGAGGTATATCTCAGTGATATGGTGCCGGCACTGAAACCTGACGAGGCGTATGCCAAAATGGTTCACCGTGAAATTGAACGGGTGGCCATTGATGATCTCGAGGGCCGGGTCACCGGGGTGTTGCTAACCCCCTATCCGCCAGGCATCCCCCTGCTGATTCCGGGCGAGCGCTTTAATGCCATGATTGTGCGCTACCTGCAATTTGCGCGCGAATTTAATGCGCTTTTTCCCGGTTTTGAGACCTATGTCCATGGGTTATCTACCCAGGAGGATGCTGCAGGTGATACCGTATATTATGTGGATTGTATTAAAGAGGATGATTGATGAAAACCCCTAATGATCGTTATTATGTGGCTACCCATGAGTGGGCGTTGGTCGATGGTGAGACCTTGCTGGTTGGCATCACGGATCACGCCCAGGAGCAGTTGGGTGATTTGGTATTTGTGGGTGATTTCAAGGTGGGTGCACAGGTGCAGGCTGGGGCGACGGTGTGTATCGTAGAGTCGGTCAAGGCTGCTTCCGATATTTATGCGCCGGTGGCCGGTACAGTGCTGGAGGCCAATGAGGAGGTGGTCAACAATCCGGAGCTGATACAGTCCCAACCTTACGAGGCCTGGTTGTTCAGATTACAGCCAGAGGATCCTGAGGCCGTTACACACTTGCTCAGTGCCAAGCAGTATGAGCAAGGCCTGTAAACACTGACCCGGCGTTTAATGCTGGGTCTCTATTTTCAG
>DATGTB010000044.1:0-9060 GCA_035302065.1 Paenalcaligenes sp.
ACCATGCATACACTCATGAAGGTGGAAACCCATAACCACCCCTCGGCAATCTCACCCTATCCGGGAGCTGCGACCGGCGCAGGTGGCGAGATACGTGATGAGGGCGCTACGGGCAAGGGCTCACGGTCCAAGGCCGGGTTAATGGGTTTTAGTGTTTCTCATGTTTGCATCCCTGGAGCCCACAAACCCTGGGAGGACAAAGCCATTGGCTTTCCTGCCCGTATTGCCTCCTCCTATGAGGTATTGCAGCAGGGAGGTCAAGGCGGTGCGGCCTATAACAATGAATTCGGACGAGCCAATTTGCTGGGCTATGTGCGCAGCTTTGAGCAGGAGATTGGAGGCGTGCATTGGGGCTATCACAAGCCCATCGTGATAGCGGGTGGATTAGGCGAGATTGATGCGCAGCATACGCACAAGGACCCTTTGCCTGCAGGTGCCTTGTTAATACAACTCGGGGGGCCCGGCATGCGCATTGGCATGGGCGGCGGAGCTGCCTCCAGCCTGACTGATGGGGTCAGCGCAGAAAGTCTGGATTATGATTCTGTACAGCGAGCTCATCCAGAATTGCAAAAGCGCGCCCAGGAGGTGATTGATCGGTGCTGGCAACTGGGATCTGAAAATCCGATTCTGGCAATTCACGATGTCGGAGCAGGGGGGCTCTCCAACGCCTTCCCTGAGTTGGTAGATGATGCCCAAAAAGGGGCAATATTTGATTTGCGCGAAGTCCCGGTTGCCCAGGATGGATTGTCTTTTGCCGAAATATGGTGCAATGAGGCTCAAGAGCGCTATGTGTTGGCTATTTTGCCTGCGGATTTGGAGCGATTTGAGCAGATAGCCAAGCGTGAGCGTTGCCCATGGGCAGTGGTCGGCGTGGCTACGGATGAACGGCAGCTTAAGGTCACCTGGGGTGAGGATCAAAGCCCGCACCCGGTGGATATGTCTTTGGAGGTCTTGCTGGGCAAGGCACCGGGCATGGTCCGGGATGTCAGACGGGAGGCCCCGTTATCCATTACGCAGGATTTGGCTGAGGTAGATTTGGATAAGGCCATCAAAGGGGTGCTCAGCCACCCCACTGTGGCCAGCAAGGCTTTTCTGATCACCACTACGGACAGAAGTGTGGGCGGGCGCACGGCGCGCGATCAAATGGTTGGACCCTGGCAAGTGCCGGTGGCTGATTGTGCTGTCACATTGGCTGACTTTAGCTCATTACGTGGTGAGGCCATGGCTATTGGCGAGCGCAGTCCGCTGGCGATCTATCACCCCCCGGCCTCAGGCCGCATGGCCGTCGCCGAGGCGTTGACAAATCTGGTGGCCAGTGATGTCCAAGATTTCAAGGATATCAAGTTGTCTGCCAATTGGATGGCCGCTTGTGGCGGACAAGGCCAGGACGCAGCTCTATTTGATACCGTGCAGGCCGTAAGTCAGTGGTGTCAGGCCCTGGGTTTGTCAATACCGGTAGGCAAGGATTCCCTTTCAATGCGCACCAGCTGGAATGACGGCTCAGCAGACCACGAGGTGGTATCTCCGGTCTCCCTGGTAGTAACCGCTTTTGCGCAGGTCAAGGATGTCCGCCGTACGCTTACGCCTCAATTGCGCACGGATCGGGGGAAAAGTGTACTGATATTGATTGATTTGGGTCAGGGTCAGCAACGGATGGCCGGTTCGGTCCTTAACCTGGTTACTGGTCATATCGGGGGTGAAAGCCCCGATATCGAGGATGCAGAATTACTGATCAATTACTTCAAGGCTATCCGTAGCCTGGCGGAGCAAGATCTATTGTGGGCGTACCACGATCGCTCAGATGGCGGGCTTTTGGCTACTGTGGCCGAGATGGCCATTGCCGGACGTACCGGGGTGGCGCTGAATATTGACATGCTTGCTATAGATAGCTACACCCAGGATTGGGGTGATTATAAAATTCGGCCCGAGCAGGTGGCTGTGCAGCGCGACGAGCGCACTTTGCTGGCCTTGTTCAATGAAGAGGCAGGCGGGGTAATACAGGTGCCAGCAGAGCAGCGTGACGAGGTGATGCAGCAGCTGCGCCAGTGGGGATTATCCAAGCACAGTCATGTCATTGGAGCCCATAGTGACAGTGAGCACCTAAGCATATTCCGTGACGGGAGTTTGATTTATAGGATGCCTTGGACTGAGCTGTCGGCTTGCTGGCAGGCTTTTGATTATGAAATGACAATGCGACGTTCAAACCCGGATACTGCACACGCAGAATATCAGCTGCAGCAGGATTTCACAGCAGCCGGGTTGGGAGGGCAGGTGGATTTTGACCCCCAGGAGAATATCGTGGCGCCCTTTATACAATCAGGTGCCCGTCCCCGCATAGCACTGATCCGCGAACAGGGTAATAACGGCCTGGAGGAAATGGCCTGGGCCTTCCATCAAGCGGGTTTTGAGGTCCATGATGTGCCGATGACGGATCTATTGGCACAACGACAGCAGTTGAATACTTTCCAGGGATTGGTGGCTACGGGCTCATCCACCTATGGCGATGTGTTGGGGGCCGGTTATGGCTGGGCACAAACCATACTGAATCAGCCTTTATTGACAGAACAGTTCCATGAGTTTTTCCAGCGCTCGGATACCTTTGGTTTGGGGGTGAATAATGGCTGCCAAATGCTCAGCCATTTGACGGATCTAATCCCGGGAGCGGCGCACTGGCCGCGTTTTGAGATGAATGCATCACAGGCCTACGAGTCGCGTTTGATCATGACCCGAGTACCGGAAAGCCCGTCGCTATTCCTGCGTGGCATGGCCGGAGCTTGTTTACCCGTTGTAGTGGCGCATGCACAGGGCCGAGCCGAGTTCAAACAGGCTGAAGATCAGCAAAAGGTTCACGTGGCTTTGCAATATGCGACTGCACAGGGTGAGGCTACCGAGCAGTATCCGCTCAACCCCAATGGCAGTGCTGCCGCACTTGCTGGGGTCACGAGTAGCGATGGGCGGGTTACTTTGCTGATGCCCCATCCCGAGCGCTGCATTCGCAATGTGACGCTATCATGGGCGCCTGAGCGCTGGTCAGCAATGGATAGCGGGGGCAAGGACCGGACTGATGGCGGGCTGACTCCGTGGATGCGTTTCTTTTACAACGCCCGGCTCTGGATAAGCTAAATAAATTCACGTATAATTTTGTTTTGGCTGGAGTGAATACAAATGCATTTAGTACAGAAAGCACTCACTTTCGACGATGTGTTGTTAGTGCCTGCTTATTCCGAGGTCTTACCGCACGACACCAATCTTCAGTCTCAATTTACCCGCGATATACGTCTAAATATCCCCCTTGTTTCTGCAGCGATGGACACGGTGACCGAGTCCAAGCTGGCCATTGCCATGGCGCAGGAGGGCGGGATTGGTGTGATTCATAAAAACCTCAGCGCAAAACGACAGGCGCAGGAGGTTTCCAAGGTCAAACGACACGAATTTGGTATTGTCATTGATCCCATCACCGTCACTCCCGATATGACAGTACGCGACGCCATAGAGTTACAAAAGCAGCACGGCATTTCGGGTTTGCCTGTAGTAGAGGGCGCGCAATTAGTCGGCATTGTCACCAACCGTGACCTGCGATTTGAAGAGCGCCTGGATTTGCCCATCCATCAGGTCATGACGACCAAAGAACGCCTGGTCACAATGGATGAGGGGGCGACCCTCGAGCAGGCCCAGGCCCTGATGCACAAGCACCGCCTGGAACGCGTATTGATAGTCAATGACCAGTTTCAGTTGCGCGGTCTGGCAACTGTCAAAGACATTCTCAAGAGCACCGAGCACCCCACTGCTGCCAAGGATGATTTCGGTCAGTTGATTGTGGCGGCAGCGGTTGGAGTCGGTGGGGATACGGATGAACGCGTAGACAGGCTAGTCCGGGCCGGTGTTGATGCCATAGTTGTTGATACTGCGCACGGTCATACCAAAGGCGTCATCGATCGGGTTCGCTGGATCAAGCAGCACTACCCACAGGTACAGGTGGTCGGTGGCAATATCGCCACCGCCGAGGCGGCTCGTGCTCTGGTGGATGCGGGTGCTGATGCCGTCAAGGTCGGCATAGGCCCGGGCTCCATTTGCACGACCCGAGTCATCGCCGGCGTTGGAGTGCCCCAAATTTCAGCAGTCGCCAATGTCTATAATGAGCTCAAGGGCACAGGGGTGCCCCTGATAGCTGATGGCGGTATACGCTTTTCCGGCGATGTGGCCAAGGCACTGGCTGCCGGGGCATCGACCTGCATGATGGGTGGCATGTTTGCCGGCACCGAGGAGGCACCTGGTGAGGTTGTCCTTTACAAGGGGCGCTCCTATAAATCCTACCGAGGCATGGGCAGTGTTGGTGCCATGAGTGATGGTTCAGCTGATCGTTATTTTCAGGAGTCGGGCAGTAATGCGGACAAGCTCGTACCCGAAGGCATCGAGGGACGTGTGCCCTACAAGGGGAGCGTGCTGGCCATTATTTATCAGCTTGTAGGTGGGGTGCGTGCATCCATGGGATATTGCGGTGTCGCAGATATACCAACCTGGCATGAGGAGGCCAAATTCATACAGGTGACGGGTGCTGGTGTTCGTGAATCGCATGTCCATGACGTGCAGATCACCAAGGAAGCCCCAAACTACCGTGTTGGTTAAACCTCATTAACATTTACTTTATCAATGAATTGGGGCCAAATGCGCACTGCCGTGTTTGGCCTTTTTCCATAGGGCGGTCGACACCTCCCTTTTTTTGGAATATGTATCATGAATAGCAATCATCAATGCATCGCCATTTTGGACTTTGGATCGCAGTTCACACAGCTGATCGCCCGCAGAATACGAGAGTTGGGGGTCTATTGTGAGATTTTGCCAGGTCATAGTTCCAATGCAGCAATACGGGCGTTGCCAAACCTCAAGGGTCTGATACTTAGTGGCAGTCATGCCTCTATCTATCAGGAGAATGCGCCTAAACCGGATGCGGCAATTTTTGAATTAGGTTTACCCATCCTGGGGATTTGCTATGGCATGCAGTTGATAGCGCAGCATTTTGGTGGTCAATGCTCAGCAAGCGCACGCCGGGAGTTTGGGGTAACGACAATAAGGGCCCGAGGACACAGCCTTTTGCTCGCAGACATCGAAGATGAACGCAATGAGCAAGGGCATGGCTTGTTGCATGTTTTGATGAGTCATGGCGACCAGGTAGATCAGCTGCCACCAGATTTCATACGGATTGCATCCAGTGCTAATAGCCCCATTGCCGGTCTGGCTCATGAGTCCCGAGAAATCTATGGCCTGCAATTTCACCCTGAGGTCACTCAAACGACGCAAGGTAGTAATATTTTGCAGCGTTTTGTGATTGATATATGTGGTTGTACGGCTGATTGGAGCATGCCGGACTTTATCGAGGAGAGCGTAGCAAGGATTCGTGCGCAGGTTGGCGATGAGCAGGTCATTTTAGGACTATCAGGTGGGGTGGACTCTTCGGTGGCAGCCTTGCTGATCCATCGGGCTATCGGCCAACAGCTCACCTGTGTCTTCGTCGATCACGGTTTGCTGCGCCTAAATGAGGCGCAGGAGGTGATGGAGCAGTTTGGTCAACATTTCGGCTTGCAAATCGTCGCAGTAGATGCCAGTGATCTGCTATTCAAACAGCTTCAAGGGGTTACGGATCCTGAAGAGAAAAGAAAAATCATTGGTGCGGCCTTTGTCGAGGTTTTTCAAAAGGAAGCCCAAAAACTGATAGACGCCCGTTGGTTGGCCCAAGGGACCATTTACCCGGATGTCATCGAGTCAGTGAGCAATCAGGGCGGGCAAGGCATTAAATCACATCACAACGTGGGCGGATTGCCGGATACATTAAATCTCAAGCTCCTTGAGCCCTTGCGCGAGCTCTTCAAAGACGAGGTGCGCCGCCTGGGCATTGAGCTGGGGTTACCTGCAGAAATGGTCTACAGGCATCCTTTTCCTGGGCCTGGCCTAGGGGTACGCATACTGGGTGAGGTAAAAAAAGAGTATGCTGAGTTGCTGCGTCGTGCAGATGCAATTTTTATCGAAGAATTGCGCCAAACCATTGATAAAGACAGCCAAAAAAGTTGGTATGATCTGACTTCTCAGGCTTTTACGGTGTTTTTACCGGTCAAAAGCGTGGGGGTCATGGGCGATGCACGTACCTATGAATATGTAGTCGCCCTGAGGGCAGTACAAACCATAGATTTCATGACTGCCGAGAGTGCAGAATTGCCCTTTGAGCTGTTAAAGCGGGTGGCCAACCGCATCGTTAATGAGGTCCGTGGCATCAACCGGGTGACCTATGATATTTGTGGCAAGCCCCCTGCCACGATTGAGTGGGAATAATCCCGCGTCTGGAATAGTCCAGCAGTACATGGCATAAAAAGCCGCTAAGCCCGCGTAATTGCGGGCTTTTTTGTTTTTAGGGGTAGTAGGGTCTGGCACCGTTTGGCAGCCTCAAGCACGATTTATTTGTGGTATGAAACTCGGTATTATGAATCGTTGATGCCATGATTAAAGCAGATACCATGTGGGTTTATTTTCTATCTCATGGTATTGAAAAATCATAGTGTATTGTTTTTAATCATTTTTTTCTGATTTTTGACGTGATTTTTAGTCATGATATCAGAATCGATATGGAACCGCACCTAATGCTAACCGATACCAAGCTAAGAAATCTAAAACCCCAAGAGAAACTCAACAAGATGGAGTAGCCTCGCGAAGCTAAAGAGTGCGGCTTCTAGCGCCTCTGAACGTGAGTCCTGCTCTGTGGGCATCAAGCAAAACATAAATGCACTTGCTACCTTTGAAAGCATTTCATATAATTGAAAGCATGGAATGCATAAGGAGGGTTTGATTATGAAAGTGCGAGCAGTAACAGTTCGGGACGTTCCCGAGGAAGTACACAGAGCGATTCGAGTCCGCGCAGCACAACACGGCAGGTCACTTCAGGCGGAAATGTTGGCCATTTTTGAGCAAGCAGTAAAACCTGAAGGGCGTGTCAAGTTGGGCAACTTGTTGGGCGAAATAGGGCGCGAAGTAAAACTGACTGATGAAGAAGCAGCAGGTTTTGAACGCGACCACTCACCGGCACGAGCTGTGAGTTTTTAATGATTCTGCTTGATACAAATGTTTTATCTGAACAGTTCCGGGCAAAGCCTGATGAGCATGTTTTAGCCTGGCTGAATGAGCAGCCACTTGAGACCCTATATCTGTCTGCAATGACCGTTGCGGAGATTCGTGCAGGCGTTGCGCTGATGCCGGAGGGCAAGCGCAAAAAACTGCTGAGCTCAAGGATTGAAGAAAGGCTGTTGCCGTTGTTTGCAGGGCGTGTGTTGTCGTTTGATATGGCATGCACAAGAGCTTATGCAGTGGTGCTAGCAACTGCCAAAAAGTCCGGTAGCGGCATTGCAGCTGCGGATGCAGTAATAGCTGCAACAGCATACGAAGGCGGTTTCATTGTGGCAACAAGAGATACCAGTCCGTTTGAAGCAGTGGGATTGAAAGTTATTAACCCTTGGAGTGAGGGTGAATAACAACTAGCAGTAGGTACACCGATATCTAAGTTTGTGCTAGCCAGTCATATCGAACGGTACGATTATAACGCTCGACATAGACATTTTGCTGTGGCTGGCCAGGCTGGATATGCAGTAAGGTGATTTGTCTTTTCTCGGCCCAGTGCAGCATCTGCGCACTGATGGGTTCTGGCCCGTTGTCTAGCCGAATACAGGCAGGCTTACCACGCCACTCGATAATTTGATCTAAAACCCGTGTGACACGCTCTGAGGGCAACGAGTAATCCACTTCAATGCCTAATCCTTCCCGATTAAAGTCATCGACTACGTTAAGCAAGCGAATCACTCGACTCTTAGAGAGCTTGTCATGCATAAAATCGATAGACCATGTTTGATTAATCTGCGTGGCTGTTCCCAAAGGCTCTGGGCGCTCTCGCACGAGACGACGACGAGGTTTGATACGTAAATTGAGCTCCAACTCGCGGTAGATGCGGTAGACATGCTTGTGATTCCATTTGAATCCTTTTACGTTGCGAAGATATAGAAAACATAATCCAAACCGCCAATTTTTATAGGCGTAGGTGAGTTTTAACAGCCTGTTAGCAATCAGGTCGTTCTCATTTTTTAACTTAGGCTTGTAGTGGTAACAACTTTGGCTGGTACCAAAGGCCTCGCATGCAAGTCGAATGCTGATTTGATAGTGCAAGACAGCTTTTTGCGCCATCTGCTTGCGGCGAGATGGCGCTACCACTTTTTTTCGATTGCCTCTTTAAGGATCTCAGCCTTGATGCGCTCTTCGGCATACATCTTTTTTAGTCGGGCGTTTTCTGCCTCAAGCTCCTTGAGTCGGGCAATCATGGAGCTATCCATGCCGCCATATTTTGCGCGCCATTTATAAAAGGTGGCACTGCTCATCCCATGCTCACGGCATAGCTCGGGAACGGGTGTACCTGCTTGGGCTTGCTTTAAAATAGCAAGGATTTGGCTGTTGGTATATCTCGATTTACGCATAGAATTTCCTTTATAGAAAATTCTACTCCAGAACACTACGGATTTGTGGGGGGATTACCCTTAGCTTGGCTTATTTTGACGCAGCTGAAAAGATGCCTTCACCGGATGCTTACCGTTGTCTTGCCCTGAATGATGTCCAGTACTAGGGTAATCCCCCCACAAATCCGCAGTGATTCGGGGTAGAATTTTCCATAAAGGAAATTCTATGCGTAAATCAAGATATACCAACAGCCAAATCCTTGCTATTTTAAAGCAAGCCCAAGCAGGTACACCCGTTCCCGAGCTATGCCGTGAGCATGGGATGAGCAGTGCCACCTTTTATAAATGGCGCGCAAAATATGGCGGCATGGATAGCACCATGATTGCCCGTCTCAAAGAGCTCGAGGCAGAAAACGCCCGACTAAAGAAAATGTACGCCGAAGAGCGCATCAAGGCTGAGATCCTTAAGGAAGCAATCGAAAAAAAGTGGTAGCGCCATCTCGCCGCAAGCAGATGGCGCAAAAAGCGGTTGTGCAGTACCCAATCAGCATCCGTCTGGCGTGTGAGACCTTTGGTA
>DATGTB010000045.1:0-5188 GCA_035302065.1 Paenalcaligenes sp.
AGCAGCATAAGCAGGGTCAAAAAAAACAAAAACACAGAGTCCATGGGTGCAGTGCTCATTAATCTCTGATTGTTTCCTCAACAGAGTTGACTTGAATAATATGAGCATCATAGCCGGCTTTTTTTACCGCCTCGATTAAAACCTGTGCCTGCAGGCCGGCCTCCACCTGCACCTCGGCCTGCGTTTGAACCAGATTGGTTTTGGCAGAAAGCACCCCATCAGTCGTGCGCAACGCCTTATTAACCGCCGCCACACATAAAGGACAGGTCATGCCATCAACCGCCAATACAAATATCTGCTGAGACGTCGCCCCCATCACTGATGCGGACCAAAAAAGCAGAACAACAAAAAACGTTCGCCAAACCATCTATCAACCTCCCGCATTCATTTCAAGCAACCAGGCCACGATATAGGGATAGGTTAGTAATACCAAGACAATAATTAGGGTCAACCAAAAAAAAGGACGTATGCTTTTACTCGCCCAACCTGCACACAAAGGTCGGGCAGATAAATATAAGCGAATAAATAAGCCTGCCAAAATGGCCAAGGCCAGCAAACCCAAAGGCCACTGTAACCAGTCCAGAGCGTCCAATCTGCTCAGCCCGGCAAACGACACCCCAAAGAGCAAATACAGCAGGGGCGCCGCACAACACAAACCAGCGCCCAAGGCGCTTAAAAGTGCAGCGCCCAGCCCCAACCAAAAATGACGCCCTGAATCAGCTTTGCTCGGTGGTATGGTAGTCATATTTAAAACGGGCAAAATCGTAATAATTCAGGGGATCCCCACCAGCCTCAGCATAGGGGTAGCCAAAGTTATTGATGGGCGCCTGCTCTGGGGCAGGTGCTAAAACAAAATCCCGGCCATAATTAAAGCCTACCCAATTCATCTCCCAATTACCGAATAAATCCTCATTGACTGCCTGTACGGCAGGATCGATGTGGCTCTTGTTTTCTGCCAAGCGCATTTTGGTTACATCTGCAGGGTCGCAGGGCACCCAACCCATACCGGGCAGCCAAAACTGCGCTCGACAATGCTGCCAGTCCGTATTATTGGCCTGACCCTGCTCATCTGCGGAACCAAAGGCAGTTTTAGAGTACTGTTCCAGCGCAGCGGGCCGCCCTAGTCGAATACCAAACATCTCCCGGGCTGGGATTCCTGCCGCACGCGCCAATGCAACAAACACCGAATTGATGTCCGTGCACTTTCCATACAGTTTCCCGCTTTCCAATATCGCCCCGACATCCCCCACTCCGCAGCCGATGACGCTGTTATCCCGCTCCATATGCTCGGCAACCCAGTCGTGAATCAACCGGGCCCGCACAAGCGGATTATCCTCGTTACCAACGATCTCTTGTGCCCGCTCAGCGACCACACCATCAATCTTGATATGACGGCTCCCCTGTAAATAAGGCGCCACACCAACCGGATAAATGAGCTCAGCGGGCGGCTTGTAGTCATCAAGCAAGCCTTGCCGACCCAGCAACCAATCGCGGGTTTCCACGTCCATGACCACATCCAAATGCATGGGTCCCTGGCAATCCTCCCACTGCACAAATAATGACTGCACTCCAAATCTTGGCTCGCTGACTATCGATGCCTGCTGAAAGTCTCCCTCCCAGTGCAAGCGACGCAAGACCTGATAAGGTGCCATAGGCTCAGGCAAAGGTATCCATAGCCTCATCTCACCTTGTGAGCCATAAGGCGCCTCTAACTCATAGGACTGAGTCATGGAAAAAAACCTTGGCGCAACCTCTGCCCCTGCCTCTTGTTGAGGCTGGAGCGGCATCGACAACGACTGTGACCAGGCCATACTCGAGCTCAGACTACCCACTACACCCAGCACAGAACTGCCGATTAAAAAATTTCTTCTGTTCATGAATTGGTCCTCTAGTAAAAAGGAAAAACTAGAGTCAGGGCCAAAAGAATACACCCGGCAACGGGGTTGGCACCTGGCCAGCCTTGATCGGAAATGCGCCCATCCGGGCGATAAATTAAGGCGACCACAAGACAAATGAAAATGTTAAGATTGGACGCTGATTTTGTCAAACCTTAAAAGCATCAAGCTAAGCACTGCGCATTGATTTCAGGCCCTGTGCCCAAATGCTCAACTCTGCCAGCACCCCGTTAGCGGCATCCTCAATGAGCTCATTAGCCTTGAATTCACCACTTTGCTCATCAATCATGGTCCCAACCATAGGGATGGCTACCCCCTGAGGAATAGGCATCATTTTCAATGTGGTCACCTGCAAACGAGCAGCCTGGACAGCCCGCAACCCACCCGAAATCCCCCCATAACTAACAAAAGCGCAAGGCTTATAATTCCACTCATGGTAAACATAATTCAGGGCATTGACGAATGCGGGCGTTGGCGCATAGTTGTACTCCGGGGCGACAAAGACATAAGCATCTGCCGCATCAACGCTCTCGCTCCAACGTTTGGTATGGGCATTTTCGTACTGCTTGAGGACCGGATGACGAGGCTCATCATATAAAGGCAAATCAAAGTCTGCTAAATCAATGAGCTGCACCTCAAAGTGGCTGTGCTGCGCTGCGTAATCAGCAAACCACCGGCCGATTCGATCACCTATCCGTCCGGGCCGGGTACTACAAATAATAACCTGTAACTTTAATGCCATGGTGCACTCCTGAATTGTAATTTATCCTGCATATTGTAGTTCATCGGCTCAATATATGATCTGCCGCCTTTTCCGCTATCATCATGACCGCTGCTTGTGTATTACCACTGACCATCGCTGGCATGATGGAGGCATCAACTACGCGCAAGCCCTGCACCCCTCGGACTCTTAACTCTGGATCAACCACGGTATTGGCATCTGTGCCCATACGACAAGTCCCTATCGGATGATAAATGGTTTGCCCATTTTCACGCGCAAACTGCAACCACTCCTCATCCGAGACAACTGCCGATCCGGGACTGATCTCCTGCGCCACATACTGACGCAAAGGTGCAGTCCCCACAATATCCCGGGCGACCTTCATCCCCCCGATCAAACTCTCTCTATCTGTCTGCGCACTTAAAAAATTGGGCTTGATGAGCGGCTGGGCATGAATATCATTTTTTGCAATGTGGATGCTCCCCACTGACTGCGGCCGCAACTGTGCTACCCCGATGGTCATACCGGGAGCCTTATCCAATATGCGTTCTGCAGCATTGGCATAACTGGCATGGACAAAGAAAAACTGTACATCGGCAAGCGGCAAGTCCGGATCGCTTTTCACAAAACCATAGACCAATCCCGTGCCCAGACTCAAAGCCCCACGACGCAAAAAGGCATATTTCATTACCTCTTTGACCAAAGCCAATCCACGCGTTTGTTCGTTCAAGGTAGTAATCCCCTGGAGGCGCCAATTCATACGCGTGCAATAATGATCGATGTAATTTTCCCCAACTGCCGGTAGATCCCGCACCACCTCTATGCCCAAAGCCTGCAGTCGTTCTTTGGAGCCGATACCGGAAAGCTCCAGCAACTGCGGACTCTGTATGGCGCCAGCACTTACAATCACCTCCTTGCCAGCCCGAAAAACATGTGTCTTTCCTGCAGCGGCACCTTGAACGCCAATACATTTCTGGTTTTCAAAAAGCAATCGATGTGCCAGAAAACCAGTTACGATATGCAGGTTTTTGCGCCCTCTGGCAGGCTCTATATAAGCATCAGCTACATGCCAGCGCCGTCCATTTTTCTTGACCACCTGATAATACCCAACCCCCAGTTGGGCACCGACATTATAATCAGGGTTCAGGGGCAGGCCGTGACGTTGTGCAGACTTGATAAATGCGCTTGTCAATGGATGGCGCTCGGATTCTTCAACAATGTATAAAGGCCCGTCAAGTCCGCGTGCCGGATCTGCATACTGACCCGCGGGAGGCAGGTAGTGTTCAAGTTTTTTGAAATAAGGCGCCACCTGTGCAAAGGACCAGCCCGTTGCACCTTGCTCTGCCCAGCCATCAAAATCCTCGGCGATCCCCCGCACATAAATCATGCCATTGATCAGCGTTGAGCCCCCCAGACCCTTACCCCGCGGAATGGCAATCTGGCGCTGCAGTGTGTTTTCCTCAGGCTGAGATTGAAAACGCCAATTAAAGGTTTCATGGGTGAGCAGCTTGCTAAAACCTGCAGGAATGCTGATCCACGGATGCTTGTTTTTCTCGCCCGCCTCCAATAACAACACCTGATGCTTGCCATCTGCCGACAATCGGTTAGCAAGTATACAGCCCGCAGTGCCTCCACCCACGATGATATAGTCGAAAAGCTTGTTGCTCAGGGACGGTTCAATTGACATGTGCCTTCCTGGGTGTCTTTTGCACACATAAAATCAGCCATCAAACGCACCTGCTCTTTGAGCATATGCTTGCCTAAATGAATATGCGCTCCTTTTTGCTCGGCGACCGTCAAAAAACGGGTCATTGCCGGACGCATGATAATTTCGACGGCCAATACAGCCGGAGTTAAAAAATCCTCTGCAACTGGCAGTGGATCACTATCATGCATCCCCAGGGAGGTGGCATTGATGATGATATCGGCTATCTTCGGCTCGGGCATACCTACCTCAACCCGGGCAGACTCATGGTGCTCGGTAAGCTGCGCTTTGAGTGCGTGTGCCTTGGCCTTGGTCCGATTATGAATAAACAAGCAGTCTATTCCCTCGGTCAACAGAGCGTGGGCAATGGCAATTGCCGCCCCTCCTGCACCCAACAGCAAGACCTTTTTCCCGGACAGCTGATGACCCTGTGTTTTCAAGCCTTGCACAAAGCCCAGGCCATCAAACATCCCACCAATAAAGCGTCCCTCGCCATTACGCCTGATGGCATTGATAGCCCCTATATTTGCTGACGCGGGAATGATTTCATCACATAACTCAAATGCTCTTTTTTTATGAGGTACTGTCACGATAAAGCCATCAAGGTTTTCAATCCCACGTGCCGCCTCAAATACCTCATCAAAATTATCTGCACTGACGTGTAATGGAACAAGCACCCCATTAATGCCATGCTCCACAAAGTAATGATTCAATAATTCGGGGGTTTTGACCTGCCGGATTGGATCTCCAAAAATGGCAAATACCCGCGTATCTCCTGTTATGTGCAGCATAAACCCTCCCTCACGGTGTTAATACGATACGCCCAATGACCTGACCTTGGGCCAGTTTGTCGAGCGCCTGCTGTGC
>DATGTB010000046.1:0-13968 GCA_035302065.1 Paenalcaligenes sp.
CAACTGCTCTGCACTGCGTAGCAACTCCTCGGGTAAAGCTGCCTTTTGCATGCGTACTTGTGCCTGCTCGCGCAGCTGCGTCCAAAATATTTTTAATGCCTGTGCCGGCGTGCCCATACTGCCTCGCCGCACCAGTTGGTACATGCGATTAGTGGTCGGGATGCTGTCATATTTAAAAAACAGCAAATGTGCCAGCGCCACGTACAACTCCAGAGTATTGGAATGTGCACGGCGTAGTTTTTCAATATCAAGCAGCAAGCGTTGCTCGGCGCTGTTTTTTTGTTCAGTTTGGGACATCATGCCTCCGATGCCTGATTATGAGCGAGGATCATTATATTTATGCATTTTATTATGTATTACGTAATAAATCCAACTATTTATAATTGATATTTGACATTATTGCCCTAATGTCAAATGTATAGGCTATAATCAAGGAGAAAATTCAACCCAGGAGATAGATCTAATGCGGGATACTCAACAGCCAGAAAACACTGATCATCCATCCACCATGGCGTTATACGAGCCCATGGAGCTGATCACAGCACAATCTGGCGAGCAATTATCGGCGCATACGCTTTTATCAGCACAAAATGATGTCGAGGCCGTGCGCAGCTGGCTGGCGCAGTATTTGGACAGTCCCAACACCTTTCAAAGTTATCGCAAGGAAGCCGAGCGACTATTACTCTGGGCGCAAACAGTTGCCCATAAAACCCTGGCTGAACTCAGGCATGAGGATTTTTTACGTTTTCGTTATTTCCTCGCCAACCCCGCCCCTGCGGCACAGTGGATCATGCCTGATGGCGCACGCTATCCCCGCCAGCATCCCGGATGGCGTCCTTTTGCCGGCCCTTTGTCCACCGCGAGCATACAGCAGGCGCTCACCATACTCAATAATTTACTGAATTGGCTACACTCTGCTCAATACTTGCCTGCTAATCCGCTGGTTTTATTGCGTCGCCGCCTACGGCCGACAAATCAGCAACTACCCAACCAGAGATTTATCCCCCAAAGCTTGTGGCAGGAAATTTTGCACACCATTATCAGTTTACCGCGACAAACAGAAACTGAACGGGCCAATTATCATCGCTATCGCTGGGTTTTTTCTTTGTTATATGGTTGTGGCCTGCGGGTATCTGAACTCTGTCATCATACGATGGGGGATTTCATGGCCAAATCTGCCCACCCGGGCAACACAACCCAATGGTGGCTGGAAATACTGGGCAAGGGAAATAAACAACGCCTGGTTCCGGTGACCAGCCAAATTATGGCTGAGCTGGCCACCTATAGGCGTAGCCATAGCCTGCCCCCTACCCCACAGCGCCACGAGCGTACCCCATTGGTGCTGCCGTTACGCTATCGCGGGCATGCTGATGAGCAGACTGCACTGACCCGGGCTAGTATCCACCGGATTGTTCGCAGTCTCTGTGAGCGGGCTGCTAAACGTTTACGGCAAATCGCACCCGAGCGCAAAGAGGAGGCGGCGCTACTCGAGCAGGTCTCGCCACACTGGCTGCGACATACAGCAGGTACGCATATGGTGGAAAACGCCATCGATCTGATTGAGATCCGGGATAACCTGGGGCATCAGTCACTGACCACCACTAATCAGTATCTGCACACTACATTAACCCAGCGCCATGAGCAGACTGAGGCCCATCATAAAATGCATTGGCCACAGTAATCGGACAAAAAAAGGGGCTGAATAGCCCCCTATCATTGTTTCTGGTGTCGCTTTAGTGTGGTGCGCCAGCCATAATCCAATCAACGACGATGGTCAGATCCTCATCGGAAATCCCCGCATTAGGCGGCATGGGTATGGGTCCCCATATGCCCTGGCTACCTTCCCTGATATGTTGAGCCAAAGTCTCGCTATAATCGGGATCGTCCTGGTATTTTTCAGCTACCTCCTGGTAGGCAGGTCCGACAACCTTTTCATCTACCTTGTGGCAGGCAAAACAGGCGTTATTTTGCAAGATCTCATTGATCTGCTCAATATTTACAGTGTCAGCAACGGCAGCACCGCCAGCAAATAGTGCTATGGGTAATGCCAAGCTTAAAGCTTTTAATCTCATGAATCATACTCCTAAAAGGGTGTGGTACAGACGTAGTTAACAGTTGGCAGGGTTAAGCCCTGTTTTAGTTTTACATCCCTTTGGCAATGGCGAGTTTAACACATTTATTTGCTTTTAAAACCCCAACTCACACGGGAATTGGCAGTAATTCAAAAGTTGTTTACCCTTTATAATCTACTGTAGTAACTCATTGTTTTATAAATCCGACAAAGGTTTTGCCCATGAAAAATATACTTGTACTTATCGATGGCTCAGAGCCCTCCTTGCGCGCCATACAGTATGCCTTGACGCTTGCGCAGCGAGTCGAGGATGCAACCGTACATGTGGTCAATATACAAGTCCCCATCACGCCCGGCCGCGCGGCCCGGTTTTTCTCGCAGGAGGTCCTCGAGGACTACTATAGCGAGGAGGGCCATCATGTCATGGCCAAAGCCAATGAGATATTGGCCGACGCTCCGGTCAAAGTCATCAAGAAAGTCATTGTCGGCAAGCTTGAGGATAGTGTCCGGGACTATATCGAAGATCATGAATGCAGCCACGCCGTCATGGGTACTCGCGGGCTAAGCGCAGTGCCTGGTATCTTTTTAGGCTCTGTTACCACCCGCATGATACAGGCGGTGGATATTCCGCTGACCCTGGTGAAATAAGGATCAGCCGGCCAGCGTTTGAAACGCTGGCTGGCCTATCGCAAGATCACTCATTACTGGTCATTGCCAGCGGCACAACCCACTCCTCGTATTGCTCCTCAGTCAGGCCGCCAACCTTGAGTGCGGCCTCCTTGAGGCTCAATTTATTTTCATGCGCATATTTGGCAATCTCGGCAGCTTTGTCATAGCCGATGTGTCTATTGAGGGCGGTAACCAGCATCAAGTTTTGCTGTAGATTATGCTCAATGCGCTCGGTGTTTGGGGTGATTCCCTGAGCGCAATGCTCATTAAAGGCCGCACAGGCATCACCGAGCAACTGTATGCTTTCCAGCACATTGTGCACCATGACCGGCTTAAATACATTAAGCTGAAAATTCCCCTGGCTACCAGCAAAAGCAACCGTCGCATCATTGCCAAATACCTGCGCACAGACCATGGTCAATGCCTCGGACTGCGTGGGATTTACTTTGCCGGGCATAATCGATGAACCAGGCTCATTCTCCGGGATATTGATCTCTCCAATGCCGCAACGCGGACCGCTGGCCAGCCAGCGTACATCGTTGGCCATCTTGAGCAAGGCACCTGCCAAAGTGCGCAAGGAGGCTGAATAATTGACCAAGGCATCATGGGCCGCCAGGGCAAAGAATTTGTTTTTGGCACTCACAAAAGGCATTTTTGTGTGTTCGGCAATATATTTGGCCGTCAATACACCGAATTTTGGATGGGCATTCAAACCCGTCCCTACGGCTGTACCACCGATAGCCAACTCATAAATGCCATTTAATTGCTCACTGAGATGCAGCAGCGAGTAGTCAATTTGAGCGACCCAACTGCCGATCTCCTGGCCCAAGGTAATGGGCGTCGCATCTTGTAAGTGCGTCCGCCCGACCTTGACTATTTTTTCATAGCGCTCGGAAAGCCTGTGCAAGGTATCCCGTAACGCCTGCACCTGGGGGAAAAGCTGGCGCTGTGTAGCCAACGCCACAGCAACATACATGGCTGTAGGAAAGGTATCGTTGGAAGACTGCCCGCGATTGACATGGTCATTAGGATGCACTGGATCCTTGCTACCCATCGTGCCGCCTGCAATTTCAATGGCCCGGTTGGCAATCACCTCGTTGGCATTCATGTTGCTTTGCGTGCCCGATCCGGTCTGAAAAACCACCAGGGGGAATTCATCATTAAGTTTGCCCTCAATGACCTCCTGTGCTGCCTGTATGACAAGATCAGCCACCTCTTTGGGGAGCTCACCGAGCTCGGCATTGGCCTGTGCGGCACTCTTTTTTAAAATACCCAGGGCCTCAATCAATATTGGGCTTTGCTTAAATCGCTCAACCCCAATAGGAAAATTATGAATGGAGCGCTCTGTCTGTGCCCCCCAATAACGGTTTGCTGGCACATCAATAGCACCCATGGAATCGTATTCAGTACGTGTGCTTTGCATAACTATGCATCCTTTTTTTAAGCATCATGAGGTAAAAAGAGAAAAACAATTAGGAATTCTTGATAAATTGTCTGGCCCACATCTGGCTAATATCCAGCATTCTATTGGCAAATGCCCATTCATTATCAAACCAGACAAATACATTGACAAGCCCACTGTCCTTGGTCTGGGTCTGACTGCCATCGACAATGACCGAATGACCATCATGGTTAAAATCAATGGACGCATGAGGCTGCTCAGAATAGGCAACAATATGAGGATGTTTATTGGCCATACTGCGAAATAACTGGTTTAACTGCTGTGCATCTGGTTGCTGTTTCAACTGTGCAATGAGATCGATGGCCGAGACATTCAAAATCGGTACCCGGACCGCCTTGGCTGTTACTTTGCCCTTGAGATCTGGCAGTAAACGCTCTACGCCACGCGCTAATCCGGTCGATACCGGAACCATCGACTGCAAGGCTGAGCGCGTACGGCGCAAGTCGGTATTGTGATAACCATCGATCATGGGCTGATCATTCATAACTGAGTGTAATGTGGTCAGAAAGGCTGCCTCAACCTCATATTGCTCATTCAAGGCCATGAGCACTGGCACAATGGCATTGGTTGTACAGGATGCGTTGGACACTATCTGTTGCTTGCCATTTAGGCCCTGATCGTTGACCCCGAGCACAACGGTATAGTCTACCTCCTTGGCATCCGCCCCGGGATTGGACAGCAATACGCGCGGGCAACCGTGCTCGAGAAATTGCTCTATTTCATGGCGGTGCGTATAGATCCCGGAGCACTCCAGCAATATATCGAGCTCATAGTCCGCCCAGGGCACAGCCCCCGCCTCAGATTCATGCTCAACGGCGATGGGATGCCCATTGATATACAGGCGACTATCATCAAAAGCAACATTACCAGGAAATGGGCCGTGCGTACTGTCAAATCGGGTCAAGTGGGCAATGGTTTCCATTGGTGCCGGCTCGTTAATGGCCACCACCTCGATACGGTGACCAAGTCGTTGCTCGTAAATGGCTCTGAGTACGCATCGGCCAATACGCCCAAAACCATTGATGGCCACCCGAATTGGCTGATTTAGCATAATTCCCTTTTCTAAAATCCTCTTTGATTCACAGAGCTCAGGTTATGAGATTACGCGGCCTGCCAGCGACAAAAGCCTGGATATTCTCGACCAACTCATTGACCAGGTGTTGCATGGCTGTCCGGTTTGCCCAGGCCACATGTGGTGTCAAAATAAAATTGGGGAGATCCAATAATGACATATAAGGATGATCAGCAGCTGGGGGTTCCTCATCCACCACGTCGATACCTGCTGCGCTGATTTGGCCCGTGTGCAGGGCCTCAACCAGTGCCTGCGCATCGATAAGCGCCCCACGTGAAGTATTGATGATCAGCGGTTGGCGCTGCATTTTGGCAAAAGTCTCAGCATCGAGCAAATGCTCGGTAGCGGGCATCAACGGGCAATGCAGGCTCAGTACATCACTGAGCGCCAGCACCTGATCAAAAGGCAGATAACCTGCACGGGTATCACTACGACCTTTTCTTTCGGCAAACAGCACCTTCATGCCTAAAAGCTCGGCTCGGCGAGCAAAAGCCCTGCCCAGCCGGCCCGCACCGATAATCCCCAAAGTGGAGCCTTGTACCTGCATAATGGGGAAATCAAAATAACTGAATTGGCCCACCTCCTGCCAACGCCCGGCTCGAACCGATTCGTGATAGGGCAACAAACTCCTTTTAAGGGCAAATAGCAGGGCAAGACAATGTTCGGATACCGTTACCTCGGCATAATCCTTGATATGGCTCACGGTGATTCCACGCTCTGCACAAGCGGCCAGATCGATATGATTAAACCCGGTAGCCGGGATGGCAATATGTCGCAGACGATCGGCGTGCTGCAGCTCGGCAGCGCTCACCGGTACCTTGTTGCTGATAAGGATATCTACACCCTGCAGGCGCTGGGCCACCTCAGAGGGGCTTGTGTTTGGGTAGGTCTGATACTGATGCTCAAAACCAAAATCAGGCCAATGCATCTCATCTGCTATGCTTTTTGCATCCAAAAAAACGATATTCATAGACTCCGCCTCTAACACCTGCGCTCAGCTATTGCCGACCGTGCCGCCCAAATAGGCCTTTTGTACATCATCATTGATAAGTAACTCCTCGCCAGTACCGCTTAAAACCACCCGGCCATTTTCCAGCACATAACCGCGATCAGCTACCTGCAAGGCTTTGTGGGCATTTTGCTCTACCAAAAACACAGTAATTCCCTCGGCACGAATAGTCTCGATGATCTCGAAAATTTGGGCGATAATGAGCGGCGCAAGTCCCAAGGTTGGCTCATCAAGCAACAATAATTGGGGTCGCGTCATGAGCGCACGACCAATGGCCAACATTTGCTGCTCACCTCCTGACATCGTACCAGCCCGCTGATTGATGCGCTCCTTTAGCCGGGGAAATAGTTCATAAACATGGGCTTCAGACTCCAGCAACTCATCTTTGGACAAAAAGAACCCGCCCATTTTCAGGTTCTCGGCTACCGTCAAATCTGGAAAAACCCGTCGTCCTTCTGGGGAAATGGCAATCCCGGCGCGCATGATCGTATGCGTCGGCAGTAAAGTAATGTCATTGCCCTCAAACTCGATGGTCCCGGTACGGGCCCGTGGCGAACCACAAATGGTCATCAACATCGTGGTTTTACCCGCGCCATTGGCACCAATGAGCGTGACAATCTCGCCTTTTTTTACACTCAGGGAGACCTCATCAAGGGCTTGAATAGCCCCATAATAGGTGCTGACCTCTTGTAACTTAAGCATGCTACTCCTCACCCAAATAGGCCCTGATGACTCGCGTGTCCTGCTGTATATCCTGCGGCAACCCCCGGGCAATGGGTTTGCCATACTCCATCACCAATATCTCATCGCTGATGCCCATGACCAGGCTCATATCATGCTCGATTAACAGAATGGTCATATCCATCTCGCTACGCAACTTATCGATGAGCTCCTTGAGCGCCACCTTTTCACGCGGGTTGAGCCCAGCAGCCGGCTCATCGAGCATGAGGATACGCGGTTTGGTAATCATGCAACGGGCAATTTCCAGTCGCCGTTGATGTCCGTAGGCTAAATTCCCCGCCTCACGATTGGCATACTCGAGCAAATCCATATACTCCAGCCATTTTACCGCCTCCTCGAGGGCTTGCTGCTCTGAGCGTCGATAACTAGCAGTTTTGAGTAACCCGGCCAGCAAGCTGGTATTGATGCGTTGATGCTGGGCCACCAACAAGTTCTCCAACACAGTGAGTTGTTTGAACAAGCGCACATTTTGAAAGGTACGTACCACCCCGAGCTGGGCAATGCGATGACTACTCAGACGATGCAAGGCCGTATCCTGCAGATATACCTGCCCTGAAGTAGGTCGATAAAACCCGCTGATGCAATTAAATACAGTGGTTTTACCGGCACCATTGGGACCGATGATGGCAAACACCTGGTGCGGTAATAACTCAAAGCCGACCTGATCTACCGCCAGCAGACCGCCAAAACGCATGCTCAAATCACTCACTGTCAACAATGGGGTGCCCATATCAAATCTCCACCTGCGGACGCTTGGCGGGCAATAGCCCCTGGGGACGCCAGACCATCATAATGACCATGACCATCCCGAAGATGAGCATCCTGTACTCTGCAAACTGGCGCGCCACCTCTGGCAGTACCGTCAGTAATACAGCTGCCAAAATCACCCCGACCTGCGAGCCCATCCCGCCAAGCACCACCACAGCCAAGATCAGGGCAGACTCGATAAAGGTGAATGACTCCGGGTTGACTATCCCCTGCCGGGCGGCAAAAAATGCCCCCCCAAAACCGGCGAACATGGCGCCAATGGTAAAGGCAGACAATTTGATTCCAGTAGGATTCAAGCCCAGGGAGCGACAGGCTATTTCATCTTCGCGTAGCGCCTCCCAGGCGCGACCAATGGGCATGCGAATCAGGCGGTTGGAGATAAATAAGGTGATCAAGGCCAAAATCAGTGCCAACAGGTAGATATAGACAATCACATCAAAGTTGCTGAACTTGAGATCAAAAAACTCATGAAAAGTTACCTGCCCTTCTGGCGCTCGCCGGCTCATGGGCAGGCCAAAAAAAGTTGGTTTGGGTATCCCTGCTATGCCATCCGGACCGCCCGTGACAGGGTATAAATTAATCAACATGAGCCGGATGATTTCGCCAAAGCCCAAAGTCACAATAGCCAAATAATCACCGCGCAAACGCAATACCGGAAAACCCAGCAAATATCCAAACAGTGCCGCCATGGCGCCTGCAGCAGGCAGGGAAGCCCAAAAGCCCCAATCCGCCCAGTGATACAGCAATGCATAAGTATATGCACCAACGGCATAAAAGCCGACAAAACCCAAATCCAGCAGCCCGGCAAAACCCACCACGATATTCAAACCCAGCGCCAACATGACATAAATGAGCACCAGAGTGGCAATATCAACCTGGGAGCGACCCGAAAAAAAAGGCCAGATGAGGGCAACCACCACGAGCAGGAAAATAAAAACATTACGCCAGCGCGGGTTCATCGACGGTAATTCAAAAGAGTCAAAGCGGCGATTAAAATGCCCCAAAATATAAGGGCGAATCAGCTGCACCACAAACACCGCCAGCATCCCGCCCCAAATGAAATCCCAGCGCGTATCCAAATGGATGCTCGCCCCTGCGCGAACAATCTGAAAGCCAAAAATGGGCGCAATAATCACCCCCGCAACCACGGCAGCAAACAGGGCATGCATGAAACGACCAGCCATCATACCTTTTCCACCTCAGGTTTACCCAAAAGTCCAGTAGGACGGAAGAGCAGTATCAGAACCAGCAGCATGAACGCGACAATATCCTTATACTGTGAGGAAATATAAGCAGCTGCAAACGTCTCGGCCAAACCCAGTACGACGCCACCCAGCATGGCCCCGGGAATACTACCTATCCCCCCTAGCACTGCAGCCGTAAAGGCCTTGATACCGGCAATAAAACCAATAAAGGGGTTTAGCTTGCCGATGGCCAGGGCAATCAACACCCCACCCACAGCAGCCAGCATGGCACCGATGACAAAAGTAAAGGAAATGACCCGATTGGTGTCAATGCCGAGCAAATTGGCCATACCAAGATCCTGAGAGCTGGCACGCGAAGCACGGCCCATGCGAGAGTATTTGATATACAAACTCAATAGGATCATTAGCACAATGGTCACCCCGATGATCAGCAGACGTGAATAAGCTGCATTGAACTCAAAGTGATCACCAAACTGAATGCGCAAAGATCCCGTCACCAAAGTGGGGACTGCCATATCCCGAGCCCCCTGCCCAATCGCCACCCAATTTTGTAAAAAAATGGACATCCCGATAGCAGATATCAGGGGCACCAATCGAGGGCTACCGCGTAACGGCCTATATGCTATTTTTTCTACGGCAAAGCCATAGGCTGCTGTCACCAGCACAGCCACCAGTAACATCAGGGCAATAATCAACGCAATGGGCAAGCCCGACTGCGCCCCAATAGCTGCCAAAGTAACCAGCCCGGCATAGGCCCCAACCATATACACCTCGCCATGAGCAAAGTTAATCATGCCGATGATGCCATAAACCATGGTGTAACCGATGGCTATCAAGGCATAAATGGCCCCTAATGACAGACCATTAAACAGCTGCTGCAAGAGCTGGGGGAGGAAATCAGACATCGGAGTCCTTCATCTGGTGAAACAAATGTTGCATGGAGTAACGTAATAAACCTATTATTGTGTGCTGACTCGGCAGACAATGTCACTACGTAATTATCCTAGTGTCAGGTGCTAACTGTTTTGCCCCGGTCGGGCCAGATTCCACATGAGCGCCCGAAAAGGGGCCAACATAAAGGTATTGAGCGCCAATTTGACGATCAAATCCCCAACCAACAAGGTAGGCCAAGGCATACCAGTACCCATGAAGGCCACACTGAAAAACACAAAAGTATCCAGAGTGGCTCCCGCTACTCCACCGATAAAGGGCGCTTGCCACCAGACTCGATGTCGTAATTTGTCAAATAAGTAGATATCCGTCAGTTGCGCGGTGATAAAGGCAAAACCAGAGGCTGCCGCAATGCGTGGTGAGGCCACCCAGGCAGAAATGATCAAAGCGCTGACAAAGCCAAAATACGCCACCCGGCGAGCGGGGGCAGGCCCAAAGCGCCGATTCAGTACATCAGCAACCAAAAAAGCAATTGGGTAAGTAACAGCACCCCAAGTCAACCAGTTATTAATGGGAAACTGCACCAGGAAATTTGAGGACACTACGATGACAATCATCACAGCGACAGAGAGCACCGCCTGTTGCGGAGTCATCAAATCAAAAGCAGAACAGTGGTTATTTGAATTCATTACAGCAAAAGTGATTTGGAGTTAGTGGGAGAACTGCTCAGCAAGCTCTTTGGCACGCTGTGCGGCAGCATGCATCGCCTTTTTGACAATAGCACTAAAGTCTTGTGATTGAAAAACAGCCAAAGCGGCAGCGGTCGTACCGCCCTCGGAGGTAACATTTTGGCGCAACTGGGCGATGCTGTCGGCGGACTGGGCTGCCAGGCTGGCAGCACCAGTGACAGTTTGCAGTGCCAGATCACGCGCCTGCCCGGCACTCAGCCCCAAACTCTGGCCGCCCGCAATCAAGGCCTCCAGAAACAAAAACACATAGGCAGGGCCACTACCAGAAAGTGCCGTCACCGCATCCAGGGCCGCATCGTCCTGCACCCACACTACGGTACCTACCGTTTCGAGCAGCTGGGTAGCAAAGGCTTTCTCGGCCTCCCGCACAGCTGGTAAAGCCATGACCCCACTGACGCCTTGCTGCACCAATGCCGGGGTATTGGGCATACAACGAATCACACGCTCAAAGGGCTGATCCGGGGTACCTAGCCACTGCGCGATGTCAGTTGCGCGAATCCCTGCTGCAATGCTCAACACCAGAGTGTTCGGTTGACGAAATGCAGCGCACTCACCTACCACAGCGCCCAGCAGCTGGGGTTTTACTGCCAGCACCCACATATCAAAATCCCCAAGCCGCTCATCGATGGCGGCCTGGGTATGCACCCCCACTGTCTGCCAGCGCGCCTGCGCCTGCTCGTTGGGATCGATGACCAGGACATCCTGGGCCGACAATTGGTCACCAATCAGACCCAGGCCCAGGGCCTGAGCCATATTGCCGCCGCCGATAAAAGCAATTCGAGGAGTTTTTGTATTATTTGACATGTATCAACCGTGATCGTTATGAAAGAGAATGAATACGGGTTAATGCTAGGTTTGGAGCAAAAATATTGATTTTTTGGACGCAAGCAAGTTATGTTCACATTGATGTAATAAAAATAGCTTATATTCGTACTACACACTAAGTCAGTTTAGCTTTTAATGACAATCCTTTAAAACACAGGAGAGGCTCATGCGAGCGAAAACGTTAAGCATAACTTTAGCCGCCTTATTTGCATCTGTCAGTGTTGCTCATGCAGCCACTGAGATTGTATTTTGGCACTCCATGGAGGGCGCACTGGGAGATCGGGTCAACGAGCTGGTTGAGAATTTCAACCAATCCCAATCGGATTATGTGGTCAAACCGAGCTACAAGGGTAACTACGGCGAGTCCATGAATGCTGGTATTGCCGCCTTTAGAGCGGGTAATGCCCCAGACATATTACAGGTATTTGAGGTCGGTACCGCAACCATGATGCATGCCAAAGGGGCGGTGCAACCCGTACAGGAAATGTCCGAGATGGTAGGCGATCCTATCGATCCGGAGATATTCCTCGGTGCTGTCGGCGGCTATTACTCCTCTAACGAGGGCAAGCTGGTCTCCATGCCGTTTAATAGTTCCACCCCTGTATTGTATTACAACAAAGATGCATTTAAAGCCGCCGGCCTGGATACGGATAACCCACCTAAAACCTGGCAGGAGCTTGCCGAGGCAGCCAAAAAAATCCGGGCTGCCGGCTATGAGTGCGGCTACACCACCTCATGGCCTTCCTGGATTTTACTGGAGAATTTTTCTGCTTGGCATAATGTCCCCTATGCCACAGAAAATAATGGCTTCGGTGGTTTGGATGCGCGTCTGAGCATTGATGATGATATCTTTGTAGAGCATCTGGAATTTCTCGCCAACATGGCCAAGGAGGGGGACTTCACCTATGGCGGCCGGGGCGATACACCCAATGCCTTGTTCACTTCGGGCAAATGCGGCATGTTTACCGGCTCCAGTGGCAACCGGGCCAACATCCTCAAAACCGGGGAGTTTGATTTTGGCATTTCCACCCTGCCCTACTACGAGGGCGTTGATGGTGCACCGCAAAACTCCATTATTGGTGGCGCTTCGCTGTGGGTATTTGCCGACAAACCAGAGGATACCTACAAAGGGGTCACAAAATTCTTTAAATTCCTCTCCAGTCCGGAGCAATCCGCCCGCTGGCATCAGGCCACCGGTTATGTGCCCGTAACCGTTGCAGGCTATGAGCTCACCAAGGAGTCTGGTTTTTATGACGAAAACCCGGGTACCGAGGTCTCCGTCATGCAGCTTGACGCAAATACCACAGAGCATTCACGGGGCATCCGTTTGGGTTACTTACCGCAAATACGTGATGTCGAGGATGGTATCATGGAGGAGATCTTTGCCGGCAATATAGGGGCCAAAGAAGGTCTTGAAGAAATGGTCCGCCGCGGTAATGATTTGCTCACACGTTTTGAGAAAAGTGTAAATTAACCATCGTTTGACTCACTGGGCTGGGCAGGCGACTGCCCAGCTTTAATTTGAGCTCCTGTAATAGCGTACCCCTTTTACCAGTCCATGGATAAACGCGTTGTCTTTCGACATAAAACACTGCCCTACCTGCTGTTGGCGCCGCAGCTGATAGTTACCTTTGTATTTTTCTTTTGGCCGGCAGGTCAGGCGCTGTGGCAATCCTTTCATCTGGATGACCCTTTCGGGTTTTCTTCTGTATTCGTCGGTTTGGATAATTTCCGTGAGCTTCTTGCTGACAGGAGCTATCGTCAGTCGTTTTGGGTAACCGCCAAGTTTTCTTTCTGGGTCGCCTTGCTCGGACTATCCATCTCACTGTTGTTGGCGGTGATGGCCAACCGGATTATCCGCGGGGCTACTTTTTATAAAACCCTGCTCATCTGGCCCTATGCCGTTGCCACTGCAGTGGCCGGCGTGCTGTGGTTATTCATGTTTTCACCATCGGTGGGCGTGCTGGCGGTTTGGCTCGTGCAGCTCGGTGCCAAATGGAATCCCCGGCTTGACGCCAATGATGCCATGACCCTGGTTGTGTTGGCTTCGGTCTGGAAACAGATCTCTTATAATTTTTTATTTTTTCTGGCTGGCTTGCAAGCCATCCCTCGTTCGCTCATTGAGGCAGCGGCTATCGATGGAGCAGGCCCCATGCGCCGTTTCTGGAGTATTGTCTTTCCCCTGCTCTCACCCACCGCCTTCTTTTTGCTGGTCGTCAATGTGATCTACGCCTTTTTTGATACCTTTGCCATCATTGATCTAGTGACCCAGGGCGGACCAGGTTCGAGTACCGCCATCCTCGTCTACAAGGTGTATAACACAGGATTCAAGGGCCTTGACCTGGGCTCGTCTGCGGCTCAATCCGTGATTCTCATGCTCATCGTGATTGCTTTGACGGTCTTTCAGTTTCGCTATATAGACCGGCGGGTCAATTACTGAGGAAATTCCTATGGTAGAACGACGTCCCTGGTTGGATTTTTTCAGTCATCTCATCCTGATTGCAGG
>DATGTB010000047.1:0-6982 GCA_035302065.1 Paenalcaligenes sp.
TTTAGAACGGATCTGCGGCTGCGCCCTGACGGAGATTCAGGCCCTCTGGTATGGTCCCTGGCTGGTCTGGACCGATATTTTGTGCAGCAAGGACGAGAGTGGGAGCGTTATGCCTGGATTAAAGCCCGGCCAATTTACCTGCGTCAGACCCCCTATTTACAGCAAGCCTATCAGCGTTTGCAGGCCATTAAGCAGGACTTTGTCTACAGAAAATATTTTGATTTTGATACGTTATTGCCTTTAAGGGCGCTACGCGCCCAAATTCATGAGGACTGGCAACAAAAGGCCCGGCAACGGGCAACAGTGCAAGAAAGCCTGAATATCAAACTGGGCGAAGGCAGCATCCGCGAGATAGAGTTTGTCGTTCAGCTCAATCAGCTCATACGCGGAGGACATTCCCCCTCACTGCAACACACAAACCTGCATGCTGCCATCCAGGCACAGCAAAGGGCTCAACTCATCCAACCCAGCCAAGCGCGCCAGTGGGCAGAAAATTATGATTTTTTACGAAAAATAGAACACTTTTTACAATTTAAAGAAGATGAGCAAACTCATTTATTGCCTGACAATACTCAGGATATGGCGCAACTGGCTCATTTAATGGGGCAGCCACCAGAGGAATTTGAACAAGATCTCAATCATCGTCGGCGCCAAATTCGTCGTGCTTTTGATAATGCCTTTAAAATAGCCGGACTAAGCGAGGCGACAGCGGCACCTGATAAACCGGAGCCCGCCATCAACGTCAAGCCTGGAGCAACACAATGCCGCGAGCTGCACCATGAATGGCAACAACTGGAAATGCAGTTCTTTGAGTCACAAAGGGCGCAACGCCTGAGCGACGCCCAACAAAGCCGGATACGGGCACTTTCCAGCCAGATTAACAGCCACCTCATCCAAAATGACTATCCCATGGAGTTGGCCCCACGGTTTTGGCGCCTTATAGAGCAGATCGCGCAGCGCAGCGCCTATACCAGCTTGCTCGCCACCCATCCTGAAATATTGGCACGTTTATGCAAAATATTGGCTGCCAGCCCCTGGGCCGCCCAATACCTGACGCAATACCCCATCGTCCTGAACCGGCTGATCCAATGGGATATCTTGCTGCAGCCAGTTGATTTCACGGCCTTGAACGAGCAACTGCAACATGATTTAGATGCCTGCAGACTTCCCGATGGACAGGCTGATGTAGAACAACAAATGAATCTGATGCGCGATGTACAGCATCAGGTCATATTTCAGCTGCTGACCCAGGATTTGGAGGATTTATTTACGGTAGAACAACTCGCCGATCACCTATCCGCCCTTGCTGATCATATGCTAGAGCACACCTTGGTACGCACTTGGGAGCAAATTCGCCAGCGCCAGTGCACGGCGCCTGCGAAACCAGATTTTGCCGTCATTGCTTATGGCAAACTCGGTGGCAAAGAACTTGGCTATGCTTCGGATCTGGATTTGGTGTTTCTATATGAGGGACGGGATACGGAGACCGCCCAGCACTACGTACGCCTCGCCCGGCGGATGATCTCCTGGCTCTCGACCCTGACCTCATCCGGACGCTTGTACGAGGTCGACATGCGTCTGCGCCCCGATGGCGATGCTGGTCTGATTGCCATTAGCATTGATACCTTTATTGATTATCAAAAAACCAAAGCGTGGACCTGGGAGCACCAAGCCATTACCCGGGCACGCTTTGTTACCGGTGCAAAACGGATAGGAGATCAATTTGAAAGGTTGCGGCGTGAAATACTGCTTACAGAGCGCCAACCGGACAAACTCAAGCAAGACATTCTGAGCATTCGGAACAAAATCGAACAAGGCCACCCCAATCCAACTGAGCTTTTTGATATCAAGCACGATCGGGGAGGCATGGTTGATGTGGAATTTATCACCCAATTTTTGGTACTCTACCATGCACATCAACATCCTGAATTAATCGGTAATTTGGGTAATACCGCCTTGCTGGCCATGGCGGCCGATGCCGCACTGATCCCCTCCGAACTGGCTCAACCGGTCATCGAAAGCTACCGCTTTTACCGCCGTCAACAACATCAGCTGCGGTTACAAGGCCGCCATTATGCCCGTATCAGCAAAGCACAAGCGCAAACACATAAAAAAAACGTACTTGATTTGTGGCGCAAGATCTTTGAAAATTGAAGGATATACATACACCTACCGTGTAGATTTATTGGTTAACCTATGACTATCGTTGATACCTTAAAAAACCGCCCTGTACTGACCCCTCCAAAAAACACCAAACGAGTGCTTTTGCATTCCTGTTGTGCGCCCTGCTCGGGTGAGGTCATGGAGGCCATGACTGCCTCCGGCATTGACTATGCCATCTTTTTTTACAATCCGAACATCCACCCCGTCGAGGAATATGAAATCCGCAAAGAGGAAAACATCCGCTATGCCAAAGAGCATCAAATAGAGTTCATTGATGCGGATTATGATGCAGAAAACTGGTTTAATCGTGTCGAGGGGCTAGAGTACGAACCCGAGCGCGGACTACGCTGCACCGTTTGTTTTGACATGCGCTTTGAGCGTACTGCCCTGTATGCGCACGAACACGGTTTTGACGTGTTCACCAGCTCCCTGGGCATCTCCCGCTGGAAGGATATGCAGCAGATTAATGCCTGTGGCGACCGAGCTGCGGCGCGCTATCAGAACCTCAGTTACTGGACCTACAACTGGCGCCGCGATGGGGGGGCACAGCGCATGCTGGATATTAGCAAGCGGGAAAACTTCTACCAACAAGAATACTGTGGCTGCATCTATTCCCTACGGGATACTAACCGCCGCCGACGTGAGCGGGGCCGTGCCCCCATTGAGATAGGGGTAAAATTTTACGGCATCAATGACAAGGAGGAGTTCTCCTGATAAAAAAACCGGCAATGAATTACATTGCCGGTTTTCTTTTGCCACTCAGATTATTCAGGACTCTAGCTCAAGTTCCTGTGTCCCTTTGTCGAATACAAAGTCATCAGCCTGATAATCCACCTCGATGATATCACCATCTACAAAACGACCTTCCAAGATCTGTTTGGCCAGCGGGTTTTCCAGATACTGCTGTACCGCTCTCTTGAGTGGACGTGCACCAAAGACCGGATCAAAGCCCACCTTGGCCAACTCGGCCAACGCTGCAGGACGGATATCCAGCTGCAGGTCACGCTCGGCCAGACGCTGTGCCAGATAATTAATCTGTATCTGGGCGATGGCCTGTATATGCTTGGAATCCAGACTGTGGAATACCACTACCTCATCAATACGATTCAAAAACTCGGGACGGAATGAGGTTTTCAACTCCTCCCACACAACATCCTTGACCTTTTCATAAGGCTCATCAGCCATGGCCTGAATATGATGCGAACCCAGGTTGGAGGTCATGATGATGACCGTATTTTTGAAATCTACCGTACGACCTTGCCCATCTGTCAAGCGACCATCATCAAGCACCTGTAAAAGCACATTGAATACATCCGGATGCGCCTTTTCGACCTCATCAAGCAGGATCACACTATAGGGCTTGCGACGTACTGCCTCGGTCAAATAACCCCCCTGCTCATAACCCACATAACCTGGAGGCGCTCCAATCAAACGGGCCACCGAGTGCTTTTCCATGAACTCGGACATATCGATGCGGATGAGATGGTCCTCTGAATCAAACAAGAACTCAGCCAGCGCCTTGCTCAGCTCGGTTTTACCTACCCCGGTAGGCCCAAGGAATAGAAAAGAACCATACGGACGACCAGGATCCGCCAAACCTGCCCGGGAACGGCGGATGGCATCAGCCACCAGAGTCACCGCCTCATCCTGGCCTACGACTCGTTCATGCAAATAAGACTCCATTTGCAACAACTTTTCACGCTCACCCTGCATCATGCGGGATACGGGTATACCGGTTGCCCGCGAGACCACCTCGGCAATTTCCTCAACACCAACCTCTGTACGCAGCAAGCGTGGAGCCTCATGCTGCTCCTCAGAAAGCCCCTGCTCGGCATCCTTTAGGCGCTCCTCAAGCTCGGGCAGCTTGCCATACTGCAACTCGGCAAGTTTGTCGAACTGCCCTTTTCTTTGCAGCTCGGCCATTTCAGCACGAACCTGCTCGATTTCCTCTTTGATGGTTTGTGAACCTTGGACCGCAGCCTTTTCCGCTTTCCAGATTTCCTCATAGTCATTGTATTCCCGCTGCAGACTTTCCAGCTCATCCTCGATTACCTGCAGACGCTTTTTGGAAGCCTCGTCAGTTTCTTTCTTGACCGCCTCGCGTTCAATTTTTAACTGAATCATGCGTCTATCGAGCTTGTCCATCACCTCGGGCTTGGAATCAATTTCCATCCGAATGCGGGCGGCTGCCTCATCAATTAAATCAATGGCCTTGTCTGGCAGAAACCGATCCGTGATGTAGCGCTGTGAAAGCTCTGCTGCCGACACAATGGCCGGGTCTGTGATGGCCACCCCATGGTGCAGCTCATAACGCTCTCTCAGCCCCCTGAGGATGGCTATGGTAGAGGGCACATCAGGCTCATCCACCTGCACTCTTTGAAAACGACGCTCTAAAGCGGCATCCTTTTCGATATACTGGCGATACTCATCCAGCGTGGTGGCACCAATGCAATGCAACTCACCACGAGCCAGCGCTGGCTTGAGCATATTACCTGCGTCCATGGCGCCCTCGGCCTTGCCGGCACCCACCACCATATGAATCTCGTCTATAAACAATATGGTCCGACCGGCATCCTGGCTGAGTTCCTTGAGAACCGCCTTGAGACGCTCCTCAAACTCACCCCGGAATTTGGCTCCGGCCAATAGTGCGGCCAAATCCAGCACCAGCAAATTCTTGCCTTTGAGATTTTCTGGCACCTCGTTATTCACGATACGCTGGGCCAACCCCTCGACAATGGCAGTTTTACCCACGCCCGGCTCCCCGATGAGAACGGGGTTGTTTTTGGTCCGGCGCTGTAAAATCTGTATAGAACGGCGGATTTCGTCATCTCGGCCAATAACCGGATCCAACTTGCCCAAACGTGCCTGCTCAGTCAGATCGGTGGTGTATTTAGCCAGCGCCTCACGCTGTCCCTCAGCCTCAGGACTATCTACTGATGTACCACCGCGTACATCATCAATGGCGGTTGCCAGTGCAGACTCCTGCACCCCAGCATCACGTAAAAGCTGCCCTATCCGGCCCTTGTCCCGGGACAGAACCAACAAAAACAGCTCCCCGGCAATATAAGTATCACCCCGCTCTCTCGCCTCCTTGTCCGTCAGGGCGAGCAGTTTTTGCAAATCACGGCTAATGTGCAACTCGGCGCCATCACCCTGCACCTCAGGCAATGCATCAATGGCGGTTTGCACCTCGGCTCGTAATCTCTGCGCAGAGGCGCCAGCCCGGGCAAACAAACTGGCAGCACCGGAATCCTCATCCTCTAACATTGCCCAAAGCAAATGGACAGGCTCCAGATAAGCGTGATGCTTTTGCATCGCCAGACTTTGCGCATCTGCCAAAGCCTGTTGAAATTTAGTTGTAAATCTATCAATTCGCATGTGTTTACCTAGCCTTTAATTTAATTTTTTGTTTATTATGCACTGTCAATGTAAATAACGCTGACAAAACAATACAAGCTTATATAATGTATATCGTGACGTTTGGTCCATATTTCAAGGGGGGCTCACTGCTTTATTGTTCAAGAAACGTAAACCTTCCAGAGTTCAAGCCTGCTCTGGATGCAAAAACAACAAAAAACCTTTACACTTAAAGCATATAGCCGCATCCTGGAGGTATCCGGCCGATAGTGTTCAGTTTAATAAAAACGCTGTTGTAAAACCACCCTTTCTTCATGGCCAAACCTTTATTCAAGATACAATGAGGCCTTGGCTGCACTGCAGCATATTCTCCCGGTAGTTTTAATTTTTTTATCAATGCACAAAAAAATACCTGTCACACCTGATTCCGTGCGCTGCTCAACCTGCATGCTCAGTGAATTTTGTTTGTCCTTTGGTCTGACAAACCATGATTTAAAGCAGCTTGATACCCTGGTTGAGGAGCGCATCCGACTACCCAAGGGCAGCCAGCTCTTTCGGCTGGGTGATCCTGTTGATGCTATCTACGCAGTGCGTTCAGGCAGCTTGAAAACTCAGCTTGAGGATGCCTCTGGGCATGTACAAATCACCAGTTTTTTACTGCCCGGGGAAATCGTCGGTATTGATGGTCTCCAGGAAAACATCCATCAATCCCACGCTCTAGCACTTGAGGATAGTGAGGTGTGTGTCATGCGCCTCGATGAATTTGATGCCTTGGCTCAGCAGCTGCCCATTTTGCAAAGCCAACTGCGCCGCCTGATGGGCAAGGAGATCAGTCGCTCACATAATCTGATGAAAACCTTGGGGGCATTGCGTAGTGAGCAAAGATTAGCGGCTTTTTTACTCAATCTTTCCGAGCGCCTGTCCGCCCTAGGCTATTCTCCTTATGAGTTCATACTACGGATGAGCCGTGAGGAAATAGGTAATTTTTTGGGTTTGACACTAGAAACAGTCAGCCGTCTTTTCTCACGATTTGCCCGCGAGGGCCTGCTGCGCATCCAACAGCGTGATGTTATGCTGCTCGATCTCGATACCCTGCGCGAGCTCGCTGGCGGGGTGGATTGCACGGTCAAATAATCGGAAGCCGGAAACTCTCTAAAAGTCATCCTCCTGAAAGGTCTCCGGAGCGATTTTGATGGCCAACCAACTAATCAATACCCCAATTAACCAAAACAAGAAAAACCCCAAGGTATATACCGTTGCCCGACTAAGCTGCAAATAACCCAAAAATGTTATCTGCTCTGGATCGACCAGCAAAAAGACTATAAAGCTTAAAAGCAAAGCCCCCATAAAGGACGGCCATAATACCGCTGCCAGCCATACCCTTTTATACTCGCTTTGTGTGAATATCATTTTGACTCCATTTGCTAACCAAATTACCCTTACCGCTTCTTGATTCTCTGTT
>DATGTB010000048.1:0-4746 GCA_035302065.1 Paenalcaligenes sp.
GACGTGCACCTGTTCGCCGAGGTTATAAATCTTTTTAAAGGTGGATTGCACTGTAGTGATGGGGGCGCCAATGGCGGTTTGACCACCGAGTTGCTCCTTGAGCCAGGCAGAGGCTGACAGGTGATCCGCATGCGCATGGGTCTCCAATATCCACTGCAATTGCAACTCGTGGGCCCGGATATAGTCGACGATTTTTTGAGCAGATTCGGTGGATACCCGGGCTGCGCGTGGTTCGTAGTCCAGCACGGAGTCTATGATTGCGCACTCGGGATGACCTGTGGCATACACCACATAAGAGAAGGTAGAGGTATAGGAGTCAAAAAATGGTATCACTTGTGTTTGTGCCATTATTCGTGCCTTTAATTTAAATTTTCGCTTATACTTATGGTATATTGATTTATATAATGATTCCAACGCTATGACGATTATGACCCACATTGACAACACTGAGTTTTTACAGGTACAGGAATTAAATGAGGTCGCCCATGAGGCATCTGTACTTTTGAGTCGTTTGGCCAATCCGGATCGGTTGATGATTTTGTGCCTGCTGGTTGCCGGTGAAAAAAATGTCACCGAGATAGGCAAAGAGGGGGGGATCCAGCAGCCTACCTTGTCTCAGCAACTCACAGTCCTGCGCAAGGATGGTTTGGTGGCCACGCGTCGTGAGGGCAAATATGTGTTTTATCGGATTGCTAATCCCGATGTGTTGCGCATCATGGAGACCCTGTACCAAATTTTCTGTGGGGCAGACGAAAACGAACAAAAATAGTGTTTTTTATCCGAGGTGGGTATCCCCCTCGTCAATATCGACCGGCTGCATCTTTAGCAGGCTATGCAGGATGGCGCAGCCGGTAGTATCCCCGTCGTGATTGCATACATGCTGCAATTCCAGCAGCTGTTTGCGCAGGTGTTCCAGCTCTCGTAAACGCACATCCACATGTTCGAGATGTTCATCTATAACCTCTGTGACGGGGTCACAGTTGCCACCCGGGGCATCCAGATAATAGAGCAGGCTGCGTATTTCCTCATGCGTCATGTCCAGGCTGCGACAGTTGCGTATAAAGCGTAGTCGTTCCACATGATAGGCGCTATATTTGCGGTAATTATTGTCATCACGCAGAGGCGCAGGCAATAGCTGTATACGCTCGTAGTAGCGGATGGTTTCGACCGGAATGCCGGTTTTTTTGGAAAGTGTGCCTATTTGCATGTATTTGCCCTATCTACCGCATGGACGATCATTTTAACAAAGCCCGTTATTGTGTGGCCTTTGTTTTCAGACTTGACCCTGTAGTTACTATAGGGTGTTTACTATAGTCATTCAAATAAAATCATTGATCGGGTTTGGATTTTGGATGGCTAAACATAATTACAGCATGCAAGATGCCCATTCGCTAGATGTCCATGGGCACGATGATCACTGTGGTAGCTGCGCAGGCGCAGAGACACTATCCCCTGCTGCCCCTGTGGATATTAATTTGCAGGCAGGACAGGCACTGACACAGTGGTTTATCGAGGAGATGGACTGTCCCACTGAGGAACAGCTGATTCGCAAGCGCTTTGCGCACTTTCAGGGGGTGGAAAGGCTGGACTTTCAACTTATGCAGCGCTTATTGACCGTGCAGCACGAGATTGGGCAAGAGCAGGCCATAGAGCAGGCGATTGTGGGCTTGGGTTTTAATCCTGTCCGGAACTCGGCCCAGGGATCAGCTGCACAGGTTCGTGCCCAGGCCGAGCCCACAGGACAAGGGCGCTGGGAAATTGGTCGCATCAGTGCGGCGGTGGTTCTCGCCCTGGTGGCAGAGCTGGGCAGCTGGATACAGACTGGGCATTGGCTCTGGCTGTTGCTGGCAATGGTGGCTATCGCCTTGTCTGGCCTGCAGGTGTACAAAAAAGGCTGGGTAGCCATCAAAAATCGTAATCTCAATATCAATGCCCTGATGAGTATTGCAGTGACCGGGGCGGTCTTGATTGGGGAGTGGCCCGAGGCAGCGATGGTCATGTCCCTTTTCGCTCTGGCCGAGTGGATTGAGGCTCGTTCACTCGATCGGGCACGAGATGCGGTGGGGCAGCTGTTGTCCATTGCTCCTGAACAGGCGTTTTTTTGGGATGATCATCGGGCTCAGTGGCAGCAGGTCGATACGGCCCGGATCCCGGCCGGCAGTCTGATTCGCGTGCGTCCCGGTGATCGTATTGCGCTTGACGGCTATGTTGAGCAGGGCATTTCCGAGGTGAATCAGGCGCCCATTACGGGTGAGAGTGCCCCCGTGGCCAAGCGCAAGGGGGATTTTGTCTACGCGGGCACCATCAATGGCATGGCCGAGTTGCAGGTGCGTACTCAGGGAACGGCCCAGGAAAGCACTTTGGCCCAGATAGCCCGTGCCGTGCAGCAGGCGCAGCAGGCCAGCACGCCGCTAGAGCGTTTTGTTGATCGTTTTGCGCGCATTTATACCCCCATTGTGGTTTTGTTGGCAGTAGGCATTGCCGTACTGCCTCCTTTGTTCGGTTGGCTGGGTTGGTTTGATGCCCTCTATAAGGCGCTCGTTTTGTTGGTCATTGCCTGTCCTTGCGCCCTGGTGATCTCAACTCCTATTGCTGTGGTCAGTGGCCTGGCAGTGTCCGCCCGCCATGGGGTATTGATCAAGGGCGGGGCATATCTGGAGCGTTTGCGGCATTTGACTTTCCTTGCCCTTGACAAGACCGGGACGCTGACTACGGGTCGGCCACGGTTATATAAGCACGCAGTGGCGGATTCGGGCGATAGCACGCAGGTGCTCGCCTGTGCTCATGACCTTGCAGCGCGCTCCGATCACCCCTCCTCGCAGGCGATACAGCAGGGCTTGCAGCAGGTGGTCGTGGCCGAGTCCGGACATGCTGTGCGCGAGCTAATTGACTTTGAGGCTTTGCCAGGTCGCGGCGTACAAAGTAGTATAGATGGGGTAGTGTATCGGCTGGGGCAGCTGTTGTGGGCCGTTGGGGTAGATCCGTCGCAGGCAGATGAGTCTGCCCTGATTCCGGCCTCTTTGCGGCCGGTTTATGAGGCGGGGTTGCAGGCAGGGGCCTCTTTTGTATTTTTGAGCGCGGATCACGAGCTGTTAGCGATATTCCTGTTAGAGGACAGCCTCAAACCCGGGGTTGCAGATACGGTTCGCGCCTTGCGTCACGAGGGCTTGGAGTTGGCCATCCTGTCAGGGGATGCGCCGGCGGCGGTACATCATATTGCCGCGCAGTTGGGGATCACCGGCGTCTACGGTGGTTTGTTACCTGAGCAAAAGCTGGCCTTTGTCGAACGTGTGCTCGATACGCACAGCGTAGGCATGGTGGGTGATGGTATTAATGATGCACCTGCCCTGGCCAAGGCTGATGTCGGTTTTGCCATGGGCAGCCTGGGCTCGGATATGGCGATTGAGACTGCTGATGTGGCGATCATGAACGACGATTTGCGTCAAATCCATTGGGTGATCCGCTTGTCGCATCGCTTGCATCGGATCTTGGTGGAAAACATCAGCCTAGCTTTGGCGATCAAGGCAGTATTTCTGTTTTGGGCCATTTTAGGAGAGGCGACCATGTGGATGGCTGTTTTTGCCGATGTAGGGGCAAGCTTGCTGGTTGTATTCAACAGCCTGAGACTATTAAGAAACAAATAATTGCCGGATTTTTAGCTAGTGATACTTTTTATGGAAAGGTTTTGTCCATGTAAGCCCTTATAATATAAACTTTTCTTAGCCTCTTCTTCCTATTTAAATACATTTTCAGCAACATTCAAGGATGATCGCTTTATTAGAAGCCAAGCGCGCAGGCCTTCTTGCGCGTCGCACATGGATCCCGAACATCGTTGCGGGATTAATCGTTGGTGTCGTCGCCTTGCCTTTGGGGATGGCTTTTGCCATTGCCTCGGGGGTAAAACCCGAGCAGGGTATCTATACGGCCATTATTGCCGGTCTGGCCGTGAGTATTCTCGGGGGCAGCCGGGTGCAGATTGCCGGGCCGACCGGTGCCTTTATTGTGATTTTATCGGGGGTAGTGGCCGATCACGGGGTTAGCGGGCTGCAGACTGCCACACTAATGGCAGGGGTCATGCTGTTGGTGATGGGCATTGCCCGCCTGGGTGCTGTGATTCGGTTTATTCCGGCGCCGGTCATTATCGGATTTACGGCTGGTATCGGGGTCATTATCTGGGTTGGGCAGTGGCAGGACTTTTTTGGTCTGCCTGCGGTTGAGGGGCGGCAATTTCATGAAAAGCTGATTTTCCTTCTCAGGCATTTGCCGGCGCTGGATTTGATGACTACCTTTATGGCGGTGGCTTCATTGCTATTGGTCATTTATGCCCCCCGTATTCCGCGGATGTCCCGTATCCCCGGGCCACTGGTCGCCTTGGTGGTGTTGACCTTGATTCAAGCCATCTTCAAATTCCCTACTGTTGCCACCATTGGTTCGACCTTTGGCGAGATTCCCCGTGGACTGCCTCCTTTTGCCATGCCTGATCTCAGTCCCGAGACCATGTTGAGTCTGATTGGACCAGCCTTTACCATTGCCATGCTGGGGGCGATTGAGTCATTGCTGTCTGCGGTGGTGGCGGACAATATGACTGGCACACGTCATAATTCCAATCAGGAGCTTTTTGGTCAGGGGGTGGCCAATGTCCTGTCGCCCATGTTTGGGGGGATTGCGGCCACGGGGGCCATCGCCCGTACGGCCACTAATATACGCAATGGAGGGACTAGCCCGCTGGCCGGGATTGTGCACTCC
>DATGTB010000049.1:0-9084 GCA_035302065.1 Paenalcaligenes sp.
TGCCGGTTTTGTTGTCACCGAGGACGGCGTCGTGGTCTTTGATGTACTTGGCACCCCGGCGCTTGGGCAGGCCATGATCGATGCCATTGCCGAGGTCACCGATCAGCCGATCAAGCTGGTGATCATCAGTCACTACCATGCAGATCATTTTTATGGCTTACAGGCGTTCAGGGATTTAGGGGTAGAGTCCTGGGGCCATACGGACGGACAACTCTATCTGAATTCTGATCTGGCTCAGGAGCGCCTGGAACAAAGACGCGCCGATCTGGCTCCCTGGGTGGACGAGCAGACCGAACTCCTTGCCGTCGACCAATGGCTGGAATTCCCCGAGGACGGAATTATCGAATTTGAAATGGGCGGGTTGCAGTTCGTGCTTTATGACGTGGGCGGCGCCCATTCGCCCGAGGACATCATGCTGTATGTGCCCGCAGATGATCTGCTCTTTGCGGGGGATCTCTTTTTTACCGGCCGTATCCCCTTTGTCGGTGATGCCGACAGCAAGGCTTGGCTGGCCGCCCTCGATCGCATGCTGGAAATTGAACCCAAGCGGGTGGTCCCCGGACATGGACCAGATTCACTGCAGCCCGAGGAGGATGTCGCCCTGACGCGTGATTATCTGCTCTTTTTACGTGAGCAGCTTAGTGATGCGGTCGAAGAGATGATGGACTTTGATACCGCCTATGACCGTATTGACTGGAGTCGCTTTGAGAACGAGCCAGCCTTTGAGTCTGCCAATCGCATCAATGCCTATGGTCAATACCTGGTGCTGGAAAGAGAGAGTCTGGAAAACTTTTGAATTGGAGCGGGTGAAGGGAATCGAACCCTCGTCTCAAGCATGGGAGGCTTGCGTTCTACCATTGAACTACACCCGCATAAAGACTTGATACTACCAAAAATGCTGCTTAAATGCTAATCGCCCCTGCAACGGGCACCCCACCCGCCTATCAATGCTAAGATAGGCGGGTTTGTTTTGTCAGACCTTATCACCATGAACCAGTCTCATATCCGTAGCTATGTCTACCGTCGCTCGCATATCACGCCGGGCCAGCAGCGTGCCCTACAACATCTGAAACCCCTGTGGGCAATCCCCTACCAGCAGGCGCCCATCGATTTTTCTGCCATCTTTCAGCGCAATGCCCCAACCATTTTGGAGGTTGGCTCGGGCATGGGAGAGGCCACGCTCGAAATTGCCCTGCAACGGCCTGAATATAATTTTATTGCTGTTGAGGTTTACGATGCCGGCGTTGGAGCCTTGCTGCGTCGTATCGAGGCAGCGCAGTGCACTAATTTGAGGGTCATACAGCACGATGCAGTTGAAGTGCTTCGTGATATGATCAGGCCATCATCCCTAGCCGGGGTGCACATATTTTTCCCGGATCCCTGGCCCAAAAAACGGCACCACAAACGGCGCTTGATACAAGCTCCCTTTGTCGCCCTGGTGGCCAGTCGCTTGCAGCCTACTGCCTATATACACTGTGCTACAGATTGGCAGCCTTATGCCGAGCAAATGCTGGAGGTACTTGGCCAAAGCCCGGCCCTGACCAACCGCCATGTTGATTTTGCTCCCCGCCCGGATTACCGGCCGGTGACCAAATTCGAGCGTCGAGGATTACGGCTCGGTCACGGGGTCTGGGATCTGGTCTTCGAAAAACGCCCATCTGAGACGAGCCTGGATAACCTGCATCATGAATGAAGTAACTATCATCCTGAATGGTACGCCCCACACTACCCGCCCCAAGACCACATTGCGCGGTCTTTTGGAGGAACTCGATTTTGCGGACAAAAGGATTGCCGTGGAACTCAATGGCGAGATTGTCCCCAAAAGCGAGCATCACTCCACTCTGCTCGAGCAAGACGACCGGCTGGAAATCGTGGTGGCAGTAGGCGGGGGCTAAACGCCCCCTGCCCCTAGCGACGTCGACGCCTGTTGCGTCGGCGACCTGCTTGGCGACTCGTCCCACCGGGGCCGCCAGCGCCTGGCAAACCAGGCATCCCCCCGCCGCCCAACAGCCCCCCGAGTCCCCCCCCCATCCCGCCCAGGGATCGCATCATGCGGGCCATCCCCCCGCCCTTCATTTTTTTCATCATGCCCTGCATTTGCTCAAATTGTTTGAGTAAACGATTAACCTCCTGCACCTGCACCCCGGCACCGGCTGCGATGCGGCGTTTTCTGGATGCCCGCAGAATCTCGGGCCGACTGCGTTCATGAGGGGTCATGGACTGTATGATTCCCTCGGTACGCTTGAGTTGCTTTTCCGCCTCATCGCCCTGCAGTTGCCCTGCCATTTGCGAGAGCTGCCCGGGTAGTTTTTTGAGCAATGAACCCATATCCCCCATTTTTTTGACCTGCTGCAACTGATCAAGGAAGTCATTAAGGTCAAAGCCTTTGCCGTCCTTGATGCGCTGGGCCATTCTTTCGGCCTCGGCCATGTCGATATTGCGCTGCGCCTGCTCGACCAGACTGACAATATCCCCCATGCCCAGCACACGCTGCGCCATGCGCTCAGGATGGAAAGGCTCCAGCCCCTCCATCTTTTCGGAGACCCCGATAAATTTGAGGGGCTTGCCGGTAACATGGCGCACAGACAAGGCCGCCCCTCCACGAGCGTAACCATCGAGCTTGGTCAGCACCACCCCGGTCAGGGGCAAAGCCTCACCAAAGGCCTGTGCGACATTAACCGCATCCTGACCCTGCATGGCATCCACCACGAACAGCGTTTCTATGGGCTCGAGTGCCTGATGCAGCGTCTGAATCTCCTGCATCATCGCCTCATCAACCCCTAATCGTCCAGCGGTATCCACTATCAATACATCGTAATGATGCAAGCGCGCATGCTCCAGGGCACGCTGAGCAATATCCAGCGGCTTGTCTTGCGTACTGGTCGGGAAAAAATCCACCCCGACCTGCTCAGCCACCGTCTGTAACTGATCAATGGCCGCTGGGCGATAGACGTCCGCACTGACCACCAAGACCTTTTTACGTCCTGTTTTCTGTCCCCGATGTGTATGCTCACCGGCTTGCAGCCAGCGCGACAGCTTGCCCACGGTGGTGGTTTTACCCGCCCCCTGTAATCCGGCCATCAAAATTACCGCCGGGGGCTGGGTGGCCAAAGAGAGCTCGAGCTGCTCTTGCTCAAGGTCTCCGCCCATCAATTGGGTCAGCTGCTCATGCACGACCCCAACCAGCGCCTGACCCGGGTTGAGCGACTCGGCAACCTCGGTACCCAGCGCTGCCGTACGCACATTACCAATAAATTCACGCACGACGGGCAGCGCTACATCCGCCTCGAGCAGCGCCATGCGCACCTCACGCAACATCTCCTGCGTGTTGGACTCTGTTAAACGTGCCTGTCCGCGCATGGTTTTTACAATGCGCGACATACGTTGTGTAAGATTTTCGAACATAAATCCTGTTTCGCTTAAAATATAAGTTCAAAAAAGCGCCTCGGCTTAACCTTAAGCCAGTTTATGCACTATGATTGTCTTTTTGACTACTTGATTTCTTGATGTCGTCATTTGTCCTTTTTTACCTGCTTGCCGCAGCCACCTATTTGGGGCTTGCTGCGCTGATGTGGCAGCCTTTGCTGCATCATCAGCGTATCAGTACGCAGCTCTCGCCTGCTTTTCGCAGTGTGCTGCTTGTTGCCCTTATTTTACATGGCTTGGGCCTGGCCCAAAGCATTTTACTGCCCGAGGGGTTATTCCTCGGCTGGGCCGTCGGCCTGTCTGCGGCAATCTGGCTGGCCATGGTGGTATTCTGGCTCGAGAGCTTTTTCCTCGCCATGGGGAGCTATCTATTGATATTGCTGCCCGTTTCTGCGCTGGCAAGCCTGGTGAGCATGCTTTTCCCACAGGGTAGCCTGGTTGTTGCCGCACACAACGATTGGGTGCGTGTACATCTGTTGATCGCCCTGATCGCCTATGGTCTGATGGCCATTGCGGCGGCTCATGCCGTGCTGGTGCTATTTTTCGAGCGCTACCTGCATGCGCCTGCCACAGCGCAACAAAAAAGACCTCTGCTCTACCGGGCGCTGGAGAGCATGCCGCCCCTGCTGGCCCAGGAAAAACTGCTTTTCCATCTGATCCGCTTTGGTTTTGTGATCTTGACTTTGGCCATGATCAGTGGCTCAATCGTTTCGATGATGCTGACCGACGAGTGGCTTCCATTAGACCATAAAACCATCTTTACTGTGCTGGCCTGGTTGACCTTTGGGGCATTGTTACTGGGCCGGCGCTTATACGGATGGCGCGGTCGGGCAGCGGTCCGGGCGACCCTGGCCGGCTTCATCTTACTGCTACTGGCCTATTCGGGCAGTCATTTTGTGCTGGACGTTCTTTTACAGAGAGGTTGAATTGGGAAAGTTATTTTTCTGGATTGGGGTATTTGTCGTGGTGATGGTGGCCTTGCGCATCATTTCCTATAGCAAGAGTCGCGCCCGTCTGCACAAGGAGCAAAATCTCAGCCTGAGTCGGGGCGAGGAGCCCATGGTGCGTTGTGCCCACTGTGGCATTTACCTGCCCCGCTCGGAGGCATTGATGAGCAATAATCACACCTGGTGCAGCCCCGAGCACGCCAAACTGGGCGCCCGTTTACATAATTAGGGGGTATCTGAGCGCAGCAGCAACCCCGCGCTGATCTCGCTGCAGCGCGCACAGCCTGCTAATGCCATCGTCACCTCAAACTCTGTTCTGAGCATGTGCAACACATGCGCCACACCCGCCGCTCCGCCTACTGCCAGCCCCATCAGATAGGGCCGGCCGATGCAAACAGCCTGCGCTCCGAGCGCCAGGGCAATAAATACATCGCTGCCTGTACGAATCCCGCCATCAAAAATCACCGGCACACGCTGCCCTACGGCAGCGGCAACCGCGGCCAGGCAATCCAGCGCTGCAGGCAAGGCAGCCAGCTGCCGCCCCCCGTGGTTGGAGACAATCACCCCGGCCGCCCCAACCTCCACAGCCAGACGAGCATCGTCGGGATGCATAATACCTTTGAGCCATACGGGCAAGGGGCACTGGGCAATAAACTCCTGCACCTGGGTCCAGTCTGGGGCATGTTGCAACAAATCTGTCGCAAAGAGCGGGCTCTGGCCCGGAGTAGCCTGCGCTTCACCCGCAGGGGTAAATGCCTGTAAATGGGGCGTGCTCAAGTGTGCTGGCCGCTCGCGACCAACCCGCAACTCCTCATGACGAATCCCCTGTACGGGAGCGTCTACGGTCAGCACAATGGCCTCCACCCCCAACCCCTGACATCGATCGAGTAACTGTTGCGTGGCCTGCTCATCTGACTGCCAATACCACTGCAACCAAAATCGTCCGGCAGGGGCTATGGCGACTAAATCGGCAATATCGGTGGTGGATTGCATGCTGACCATAAACGGACTGCTCATGGCCTCGGCTGCCAAAGCCGTAGCACGCTCACCCTCAGGGTGAGCCCACGCCTGCCAGGCGATGGGCGCTAAAAAAATGGGGTAATCATAGCTGCGCCCCAGCAACTCGATACGCGTATGAGCGCTGCGCATGTTTTTAAGTACGCGCGGCCAAATCTGATAACGCTCAAAGGCCTGCTCATTGCGCCTGCAGCCTGCACCGGACTGTGCACCGCCATTGAAATAAGCCCAGGCCCCGGGACTCAAGCGCGTTTTGGCATAAGGCCAGTAATCATGCACACAGACAATATCAGCTGGTAATACCTGAGCATGACTCATGACCATTTAGACCTCAGCCCACTCACGGATGAGATTGTGATAGACCCCGCTCAGGCGGGCCAGCTCTGGCGCAGCAACCTCCTGCTGCGCCAGACGCTGAATGCTTTGATCGAGCTCCCAAAGCATGGCTCTATGCTGGGCCGAGCGTACCATGCTTTGCGTCCAGAAAAAGGCGCCCAGTCGCAGCCCCCGCGTTACCGGATTGACCCGGTGCAGGCTGGTGCCCGGATAGACCACCAAATCTCCGGCAGCGAGCTTGATCTCCTGACTCCCGTAGGTGTCCTCAATAACCAGCTCTCCGCCATCATATTCATCCGGGGCACTCAAAAACAAGGTGGAAGAGACGTCACTGCGAATCCGTTGTTCAGTGCCCGGGATGTTGAAAATGGCATTGTCGATATGATTGCCATAGGTTTCCCCTCCCTCATAGCGATTAAAGCGAGGCGGCAGGATGCGGGCAGGTAACGCTGCTGCAATGAACTGTGGATGGGCCGCCAGACGGCGCATAATCTGGGCACCCAGCTCCTTTCCAACTGGATTATCCAGCGGTAACTGCTGATTTTTTTTGACCTCAGCAGCAAGATAGCCCGCTGTATTCAGGCCATCCTCCCACTGCGCCTCGAGCAGGGCCAGACGACACTGCCGCACCTCATCAGGAGTTAATAAACCCGATATGACAATCAACATAAGCGCGCTCGGTTACTCAAAGTGATAGCTGGCATTTAACATGATGGAGCGCCCATGACCCACATTGGCAAATAACCCCATGTGGGAGGCATCCCAAATACGGGTGTTGGTCAGGTTATTCACATTGAGCTGCAGATCAAAGTTTTTATTAACTCGATACTGCACCATGGCATCGACCACCGTATTGGAGGGCAACTCGTATTTATTGTGATCATCCACATAACGCATGCCGGTATAGGTCACGCCCCCACCCACAGTCCACTGTGGCGTAACATCATAGGTAGTCCACAGGGTGGCACTATGTTTGGGGATGAATTTCATGCGTTTACCAGAATAATCCACCCCGCTATTATAATATTTGGAAATCTTCGCATCCAGATAAGTATAACCGGCCCAGATATTCCATTGGGGCGTAATTGCACCCTCAACACCCAACTCAAACCCACGCACCCGGTTCTTGCCATCCAGGGTGATCACTGCCAGGTCATCCAGGGAATCCTCTGACCGGGCGTTGGTTTTTTTGGTCTCAAATAGGGCGGCAGTAAAACTCATTTGCTCATCAAATAAATCCCATTTGGTACCCAACTCCCAGGAGCGGCTCTTTTCAGGTTTCAAATCATGCACAGTAGCACCACCCGCCACCCCATCAGCCCCACCCGCCTGACCTAAATTTTCCCCGGCCGGGTTAGCTGAGGTGCCGTAGGACAGATACACACTACCATAATACACTGGCTTGAAGACCACCCCCGCCTGATAACTCCAAATCCCGTCTGTACGGCTTTTTGCTGGTACAGGCCCCTGTCTATTAGTGGTTGGATCCGCATGCACCTTGAAACGGTCATAGCGCAATCCACCACTCAAATACCATTGCTCATTGAGCTCCAGTGTATCCATCAGATAAATGGCCTTGGTATCAATATAGCCATCCCGGATTTTGGGCCCATAACTCAGGCTGTAATCATAATGCTTGTTGGGGTCAGGATGCCAAAAAGAACCCTCATCCTTGCCAGGCAGACCGTCCATTGCTCTGGAATACAAGCGCTCACGCCCGAACTCCACCCCGGCAGTGAAATAATGCCGCACCGAACCGGTCTGAAACTCACCAAATAGATCAGTCTGGTTGATGAACGACTTGCTCTCGCGCCAGCGGGCCCGATCATTGCGCTGGAATTCCAGCCCTGGCCCTTCGGCCGCACAGGCACCGGTGGCCCCTTCTGCACAGTTATCAAAAGTAGGGCGGGTAAATATATAGTGATTCAGGGATTTGCCGTAGCGCGTAATATTGCGTACCGTCAGCTCATCGGCTAAATCATGCTCAATCGTGGCTGTGGCCGTATCAAATTTGTTTTGCCGGAAATCCACCTGTTTACGCCCGTAGTAATTCTTTCTGTTGGGCTCCAGAGGCCGGATGCGATCTGGAGCCGCATCATTTCTAAAGGGTATCCCCATGTCCGGGGTGTCCTTGTTCTCAATATGGGAATAGCTCAATGTAAAGCGGGTCGGCGTCCCCAAGCCAAAGCTTAATGACGGTGCCACGCCCCAGCGGTTGTATTTCACCTCATTGCGCCCAGGCACATCGCCGCCCATGCGCATGAGGTTCAAACGCATGGCACTGGTCTCACCCAGGGTCAGGTTGCCATCGAGCGTCAGGCGGTGCTGGCCACCATTGCCAATCCCGGCGGTCGCATCTACAAAATCATAATGCTTGGGCGCTTTGGTCTGCATATTGATACTGCCCCCGGTGCCGCCCCGTCCCGTCAGCACCCCGCTGGGCCCCTTGATCACCTCTACGGACTCCAGATTGAATACCTCATGATAGCCCCTGGCATAATCACGCACCCCGTCAATAAAAATATCGGTGCTGGCTTCGTAGCCGCGGATAAAAGGCCGATCTCCGGTTGGCGTGCCGCCCTCGCCCGAACCCAGGCTGATGCCCGGGGTATTACGCAACACATCCTGCAATGAGGTGGCGCCTCTATCCTTTATCACGGTCTCCGGAATAACATCTACCGTACGCGGCGTATCGATTAAGGGCACCATGAATTTGGGTGAGCTGGCCTCCCGGGTCTGATAGCTGTCGCCCACACTGCCCTGTACAGAAATGGTCTCAAACTGCTGTACACTACGTACATCGGCATCGCCTGCCTCCTGTCCGGCCTCCTGCGCCCAGGCGCTGGCACTGGCCATCAAGGCGCTGCACAATGCAGCGTGAACGGTATTGTGGCCCAGACGATGTACGAAAGGCCGTTGGTGACTACTCATGCAACTCTCTCCTGCGCTCAATTGAACAACTTCACTCGGCGTAAGCCAATCAAGATTAAAAAAACACCCACAAATGATAATCATTATCATTTGCATAATCAACCTTGAGTGTTCGTAAATACCCTAGGGTTTTCCCTTGGTGCATAAAACAGACAAAAAAACCCAGCGACAGAACCCTGTCGCTGGGTAATTCACGCACTACGCGTAATCAAAAGTTCAGCACATTATCAGGCACCTACCTGTTGCATCAGGAGCTTATTCAGGCGCTGCACAAAATTGGCCGGCTCTTTGAGCTGAGCACCCTCGGCAAGCAAGGCCTGATCCAGCAACAATGCTGCCCACTCGGCAAAACTGTCATCATCAACCTGCTCCAAGTGTGCAACCAGCGCATGCTCGGGATTAATCTCCAGAATAGGCGTCAGGGTGG
>DATGTB010000050.1:0-3331 GCA_035302065.1 Paenalcaligenes sp.
CGAGATGGCCCGGGACGCCCCGCACTATTTGGTACGACAAAACAATTCCTGGATGATTTGGGGCTGCGCTCTTTGCAGGACCTGCCGCCATTGGATCAAATAAATCAGTCGGCATCATGAGTGGCACCTTGGCTTCATGTAGTTGATAAGACGTTCACCTTCAATTACTACTTTCTTGTCAAGAACAAAAAACTGGCGCCTTTTAAGGTTTGCCTTGAGTATTTGCCGCATAAACAATGCACAATAAAAGGATAGGAGTTTTCAACATTGACACAGCAAAATGAAAATGGGCAGGCTGCTGAGCGCACCGCCCAGGGAGATGGGGTGTCTACACCAAGAAGACCTCGCGGGCGCAAGCTCCGTACCCCATTCCGCCGTCGTCGCGGCGATGCGGTGCAAAGCAGGCGCGCACGTAATCATTCAGCACCCAGGCAAGAGCAGGAGCAATCTGCACAGCAACAACCCGAGGAAGCTTCCAACCGTCGGGACAGTGGTCGCCGTCTGTCGCAAAACCAGGGTCGTGCACAGCATGAGCAGCAGGGGCAGCGCCATGGGCGGGCTGCCGCACGAGGTCGCCGACGCGGGCCAGGGAGAGCCTTGAGTGACCGGGAGCTCGAGCAGGCATTGGCATTTCTGGATCGTGATGACCACAATATGCAACAGCGGCTCGAGCGCTATTTGAGTGGTGATGCGGTGCGCCCCAAATTACACAAGGTGTTGGCTGAGGCGGGCTTTGGCTCACGCCGCGAGATGGAGGAGCTGATTATCGCTGGGCGAGTATCGGTCAATGGCGAGCCTGCGCATATCGGTCAGCGGGTGGGGCAGGAGGATGTGGTACGGGTCAATGGCCGGCCGATTCGTCGTCCCAATCCGCAAAGAGCGCCCCGGGTAGTGATCTATAACAAGCCGGCAGGCGAGATTGTGACGCACAACGATCCAAAGAGCCGCGATACGGTATTTGAGCGTTTGCCCTCTATCCGTAATGGCAAGTGGATTTCTGTTGGTCGCCTCGATTTGAATACCGAGGGGTTGCTGATTTTTACCAATTCGGGTGATTTGGCCAATCGTTTGATGCACCCGCGTTACGGCGCTGAGCGAGAGTATGCGGTGCGTGCATTTGGTACCTTGTCTGCTGAGCAAAGTAATCAGTTGCTAGCCGGGGTAGAGCTTGAGGATGGGCCGGCCAAATTCAGCTCACTGGAGTATTTGGGCGGTGAGGGTAGCAATATCTGGTATCGCGTGACCCTCCATGAGGGGCGTAACCGTGAGGTGCGTCGCTTGTTTGAGCATGTGGGTCTGCAGGTCAGCCGTCTGATTCGTACACGTTTTGGTGAGGTGGTATTACCGCGTCGCCTGCGCAGGGGCCGTTGGGAGGAGCTCAAGCCCGAGATGGTATTGGCCCTGATGGTCAGGTTGGGATTGCTGCGCACCGAAGAGGATGGTCGTAGAGGCGGGCGCCGACATCAGCAGCCCGTCAGTCATGAAAATGCCTTGCCTCCGGGTCTCATTGACCCATCTGCCGGGCATCAGCCGCGTATGGTCCGTGATGCCAAGCCGGGCTCCCCGGTATTGGTAGGAGATGCTACGGGGACCGGGCTGCTCGTTAGTGGTGGATTGCCCAACGGCCATCCACAGGATGAGCGAGGACGGGGGCGTGCGGCTCGGGGACATCAGTCAGCACATAAACGTGGTGCCAAGCGTGGGAGCAAACGCGCTACCAAGCATGCCGGCAAGCGCGGCGCTGGCGCAGCGCACAAGCGTGGTTCCGGGCGCAATCAGCACAGCCGTAGAGGCCAGCGTGGTGATTGGCAGCCTCGGGGCGCAGATGCCCATGAGTCGCAGTTAACGCGTCGGGTTTCGGGTCGCTAAACAAAAAACAGTTATCTTTCTGTTTTTCTGTTAAAATGAAGGGCTTGCAAGCTTTTTTAAAGCTTATGGGCCCTGATTTACTTAAGTTTGTGGCCTTTTTTGCTATAATTTTCGGATGAGAAGGGCAGCGTGTCCTAATCCGATATGTCTTAAATACATGGGGTCACTGGCTTTGGCTGTGGCATCCAGACACACGTAGTAGTGGGCTGGCCAACAGCCCATTTTTTTTGATTTTATGACCGATATTTTTGCTTTAGCACAGGAAGCCTTATTAGGCACCGAGTTTGAGCTTGTCGATGTAGAGCGTGGGCAGGGCGGGTTGCTGCGGGTCGTGATTGATCACCCTGAGGGCGTTAACGTCGATCACTGCGAGACGGTCTCGCGGCAGTTATCGCGTGTCTTTGAGGTCGAGGATGTGGATTACCATCGCCTCGAGGTGGCTTCGCCAGGGGTAAATCGCCCTTTAAGGCGGCTCGGTGATTATGTACGTTTTTCTGGTGAGCGTGTTGAGCTTCGTTTGTATGAGTCGCTGGAAAATCAAAAGGTATTCCGCGGGGTGTTACATGCCCCTGATGGCGTGACCGCGGATGAGGCCAGTCCCGAGACTGAGTTTGTGCTAGAGGTGGAAACAGCATCAGGTGGTGTTCGGGATCTTACCTTTTGTTTTGACGATGTCGAAAGAGCACGTTTGGATCCCATTCTTGATTTCAGGGGTAAAAGGCGATGAGTCGCGAAATTCTTTTGCTGGTCGATGCACTGGCACGTGAAAAAGGCGTTGAGTCAGGGGTAGTTTTTGAGGCGCTGGAGGGGGCGTTGGCTTCGGCCATACGTCGTAGTTTCTCTGGCGATGTGGATATTCGCGTCGAAATAGATCGCGAGACGGGGGACTATGTTGGCTATCGGCGTTGGCTGGTCGTGCCTGATGAGGATGGTTTGACTGAGCCTGATCGGCAGGAGTTGCTGTCCGAGGCTCAGGAGTATGCTCCTGATGTTCAGCTCGATGACTACATCGAGGAGGAGCTCGAGCACTTCGAGTTTGGCCGCATTGGTGCCCAGGCAGCAAAGCAGGCGATCTTGCAGCGCATCCGTGATGCAGAGCGTGAGCAGATGCTGCGCGAGTTTTTAGAGCGTGATGAAAAGGTTGTCATGGGTGCGGTCAAGCGCCTGGACCGTGGCGATGCCATTATCGAGGCAGGCAAGATCGAGGCCCGTTTGCCCCGTAATGAAATGATTCCACGCGAGATTATTCGCGTTGGCGATCGGGTGCGGGCTTGGGTGCAGCACATCGATAAGGCGGCACGTGGACAGCAGGTGTTGCTCTCGCGTGTGGCGCCCGAGTTTGTGAGTGCCCTGTTTGAAAATGAGGTGCCCGAGATGGAGCAGGGCTTGCTCGAGATCAAGGCCGCCGCCCGGGATGCCGGGGTGCGGGCCAAGATAGCAGTGGTTGCCTATGATGATCGTA
>DATGTB010000051.1:0-10944 GCA_035302065.1 Paenalcaligenes sp.
AAATACCCAGGTGATTGAATTACGTGGCCGGCCTTTGCCCGGTGGTGGTTACGTCACGAGTTATAACGACATCACAGAATTCAAACGGGTGGAAAATGAACTGTTGGAGATCAATGAAACCCTTGAGCAAAGGGTGGCTGCCCGGACCAAAGAGGCGCGTTTGGCGCAGGAGTCAAGGACGTTATTTTTAACTGCGGTTAGCCATGATGTGTTGCAGCCGATTAATGCCGCACGCTTATTTGCTGCAGCTCTGTATGATAGTGATGACGGCACGGAAATGAGACGCTTGGCTGAGCGTGTGGATACCTCATTACGTGCTGCCGAGGAGTTGCTGGACGGTTTGCTGGATATTTCGCAGCTGGATACCGGGGCTTTGACGGCTGAAGTATCAGTTTTTGCAGTTCGGGCATTCCTGCAAGCATTGAAAGAGCAGTATGAGCCCATTGCCCGGCGGAGAAATTTGCAGCTCAAAATACATAGTCCTGATGTTTATGTAAAAAGTGATGAACGCTTATTGCGGCGGGTATTGCAAAACTTTATTTCCAACGCGTTGCGTTATACCACTGAGGGCAGGATAATCGTTGGTGCGCGTATTCGGCAGGGGACAGAGGTTGAGTTTCAGGTTTGGGATAGTGGGCAGGGGATTCCTCAATATCATCTGGAGCAGATATTTACAGAGTTTCGGCGTTATGAGCAACTCTACGATTGGGGTGAGCGTGGTCTGGGGTTAGGGCTTTCTATTTGCCAGCGGATTTCCAATTTGCTGGGCCACCAACTATCAGTACGTTCGCAGGTCGGGCGTGGCAGTATGTTTAGCATTCGAGTACCCCTGGCCGTACGATCTGAGCAAACGCCATTAGTGACGGAAGTTGTAGCTACGGGTGCTGATATAAATAGTCAGTTAAAAGGTTTACGGGTGCTATGCCTGGATAATGATGTGGAAATATTGATGGGAGTGCGCACTTTGTTGAACCAGTGGGGGATAGATGTGATCACGGCAACAACAGTGGATGAGGCGCTGGCAAAAATGATCGAGCAGCCGCATGTCCTGCTCGTTGATTATCATCTGCATGATCGGCTTAATGGGCTGGATAGTCTGGATTTGCTGCGCCAGGAGGCCAAGCATATTCACGGAGCGTTATTTACTGCTGATGGTAGTGATCAGGTAAAAAGGGATGCCCGGGAGCGAGGTTATCTGGTACTGACCAAGCCCGTCCGGCCGGCTTCATTGCGGGCTTTTCTGGCGGCTCAGTACAAACACTGATCCAGGTCAATGTCGAATTCGCCGGGCTGCACTTGTAGCTGGTTGGCAATCAATACGGCCTGGGTGCGGTTGTTGGCCCCCAGTTTGCGCAATATGGCGGTCATATGCGTTTTGACTGTGGCTTCTGATACATCGAGCTCGTAAGCTATCTGTTTGTTGAGCAAACCACTGCAGACCATTTGCAAAACTCGTAGTTGCTGTGGTGTCAGGCTGCGCAAGGCGTTGGCAGCATTGCGTTCTTGTGTGCTGATGGCGGGGGCCTGTTGTGCGGCTTCGGGTGCCCAGCTGTGGCCCTGCAAGATACTATCAATAGCGGCTTTAAGCGTTTGTTGGGAGGCTGATTTGGGGATAAAGCCGATGGCCCCATGCTCGAGAGCACGACGCATGAGCTGTGGGCTTTCATGGGCAGAGATAATGACCACAGGCAAAGCCGGGTGTTGAGCCCGTAAATAAATCAGGGTGTTAAACCCGGCGGTATCGGGCATATTTAAATCCAGCAAGAGCAGATCGGCATCATCATGGGTATCTACCAACTGGTACAAGGCGCTGGCACGCTCTGCCTCGTGGATTTGGGTTGCAGGATAGTGTTGGTGAATAAAGTCGCGCAGCGCCTCCCGAAACAGAGGATGATCGTCAGCAATAAGCAATGTGTGCATCATGACTAAAAAAGGGGGCTCGATGCCCCCTGCTGAAAGATTGATGGTTTCAGCTCCAGTTGCTAATGGGCCGAAGCCTGGGTTGCACCAAAACCGGTTTGACTACGCACGGTCAGCGCCTCAAAGGCCGCCTTTTCATTGCGAGACTGGGCGCTATGGTCGAGTACCGAAAAGAGCCAGATAGCCCCAAATGCTAAGGGTATGGAAAGTATACCCGGATTTGGGAAGGGTGTGATGGGCTCGGCAAAGCCCAGGACATCTACCCAGACAGTGGAGCTCAAGATCACCCAGACCGTGGCGGTAATCAAACCTAGAAAGCCTCCTATTGTAGCACCTCGAGTGGTACAGCCACGCCAGGAAATGGATAGTACCAGGACGGGGAAGTTTGCACTGGCGGCAATGGCAAAAGCCAGGCCCACCATGAAGGCTACGTTTTGGTTTTCAAAGATGATGCCCAGCAAAATGGCCAGCACACCGAGGACCACGGTCGACAGGCGGGAAATGCGCATTTGTTGCTTCTCGGAAACCTCGCCTTTTTTGATGACGTTGGCATATAGGTCATGCGAAATTGCCGCAGCTCCGGCCAGCGCCAGTCCTGCAACCACCGCGACAATGGTCGCAAAAGTGACAGCAGCCAAAAAGCCGAGCAATAGATCGCCACCGACTGCATTGGCCAAATGCACTGCAACCATGTTGGTGCCGCCGATCAAGCCGGTGAGCATGTTGAATTTGCCATCTTCATTATAAAAATACTCGGGATGCTGCACCAATAAGGAAATGGCTGCAAAACCGATGATAAACGTGAGGATATAAAAGTAGCCAATAAAGGAGCTTGCCCAGATGACGGATTTACGCGCCTCCTTGGCATTGGAGACAGTAAAGAAACGCATGAGGATGTGCGGCAGACCGGCAGTACCAAAAGCCAGCGCAATCCCTAAGGAAAGGGCATTGAGCGGATTCCCACTGACGGAGGAGCCGGGTGCGAGGATTTTGCGATGATCCGGGTGGACCGCAACCGCATCGGCCAACATCGTATCAATATTAAAGTTGAAGGTAATCAGGACCAAAATGCACATCAAGGTTGCGCCGAAGAGCATTAATACCGCCTTGATGATTTGTACCCAAGTAGTGGCCGTCATCCCGCCAAAGGCCACATAAATCATCATCAGGGCGCCGACGATGACAACTGCGAGCTTGTACTGTATGCCAAACAACAAAACTATCAGTTTGCCGGCACCGACCATCTGCGCGATCAGATACAAGGCAATAATCAATAGCGAGGCACTGGCAGCGAGCACGCGCATCGGGGTCTGTTGCAATCGAAAGGAGGTCACATCAGCAAAGTTATAGCGGCCCAGGTTGCGTAATCGCTCGGCAATTAAAAACATGACTGTGGGCCAGCCAAACATGAAACCGATAGCATATATCATGCCATCAAAACCGCTGACATAGACCATCCCCGCAATACCTAAAAAAGAGGCAGCCGAGAGGTAATCTCCCGCGATGGCCAAACCATTTTGAAAGCCCGTGATACCGCCTCCTGCGGTATAAAAATCCGAAGTGGTTTGCGTGCGCCTTGCAGCCCACCAGGTGATGAACATGGTGGCGACGATAAATATCAGGAACATGACGATGGCCGAGGTATTACCAGAGCCGGTGCCTGACTCTGCGTGCGCAACAGGAAGCCAACCAAAAAAACTCAGCAGTGTCAAAAAAGCGGGTTTCAGGGACTTATTCATAGCGCACCTCATCCAAAATACTTTGAATCAAGGGGTCAAAGATCTTGTTGGAAATATAGACATAAATGCCTATGAGGATGCTGGCGCTGATCAGGACAGCAGTGGCAGTGACAACTCCGATGCTGATGGTGGCATTGCCAACGGAACGACCAAATAACTCGGGGTCAAAGGCCAGAGTCAGAATAAATGAAGAATAAATAACTAAGGTGATGATGAAAAAGGTGAGACTGATTCTCCCGCGTTTTTTAAGTAGTTTTTGGTATTTGGGATTATCAGAGATCTCCTTTACGTAGTTTCGGGTGGGATTCATGTTTGTCTCCTGGGGTTGAATAATTTTTGTAATCCACTACAACCTCAGGAAATAATATACGTGGCAAATGTTTTTTCTTATACGAGACTTTGGTCGTAGGCCACATGAGTACAAACATGAATCCGCACCGGGTATTTAAAAAGAGGAGTGTGGTTCTTTGAGGAACTCTATTTCTTCAGGTGTGGAGGTCCGGCCCAAGATCTTGTTGCGGTGGGGATAGCGTCCAAATCTATCAATAATGACTTTGTGTCGGTACTCATACTCCAGAGTTTGCTCATCGCCCAAGGCTTTGAAATGCTGCACAGCCTGTTCGTGGATTAGGCGGGATTCCGAGTGCATGAAAGGCATGAGGATGAATTTCTTTTCATCCGCACCGAGTTGCTCGTATTCTGGCATTACCACGGCCTCTTGTGCCAATACCAAAGCCATGGGGTCCTGACTGAATGCCTTGGGGGAGTCACGCCATACGTTACGGGAAAACTGATCGAGGACGACAATTTCTGCGACCCGTCCGGCCATCTCGGAGCGCCATGTGTAACATTCGCCCCGGGCGGCTGCCTCACAGTAGGCGCCAAACCGCTCCCAAATCAGGCGGTCAAAGGCCAAATCCTTGCCAAACCAGTCTTCTGCGGTGCATTCATTAAACCAGAAATTATGTACATCCTGCCATTGTTTAGTGCTCATGAATTTACTCTCTTGTTTACAGATTAAACAAAAATAGGAGTCCGTTGAGGCCGCCTACCCCTATTATCATGGATAAGAAAACATTTTTAAAACGGATATAGCTCAGCAGGACCAGTAATAGCGCCAGCAGTTGGGCAAGGGCGGAGCGGTACAAGGGCTCGTCCAGGGTGGTAAAGGTGGATAATACCAGGGCCACCATGACGCAAAGCGGTAAAAAACGATTCAGAGCTTGCAAAAATGGATGAGTCAGCCATTTCCTCGGGATGAGCGTTGGCGCAGCGCGCAGAAAAAAAGTGGTGAGCGCTGTGCTGACCAAAGTAATGATGAAAAGGGTGGTGTTATTCATCGATACGGGTAGTGTGAGGCTGCTTGAGTTGGCTGGCAGTTTTGAGCATGATAAAGGCGGCGCACAGGCAGATACTAAGTAAAAGAGAATAGCCCGGCCAGAGCATATGTGCCAGTGAGAAGATAAAAATGGTTAAAAAGATGGGCCAGCTCTGACGATGGTTTTGGAATTGCTCATAGGCCAAAATCATGAATAATGCGGTCAGGGCAAAATCCAGATTGGGGACCAAGTCATTGAGTTCGCCGCCCAGAAATAACCCGATAGCGGTACCCATGACCCAAGAACTTTGATTGAAAAAAATAAAAGGGAGAAAAATGCGCCGTTGCTCGCTTTTCCTGAGGGTGAGCAAGACGGAAAAGCTTTCATCAGTCAGGCCAAAAAGACAATAGTACCGTTTTAACTTTGCCCGGGGCAGGGATTTGAGTAGGGGCAGGGCATAAAATATGTGGCGCAAGTTGATAATGCTGATATTGACCCACATCGAGAGTGGATGCGCCATCTGCGCGAGCATGGGGATAAGGGCAAATTGGGCGGCACCCGAATACAGAAAAACACTTAGCGTCAGGGCCCACCAAACAGGCAAATCGGCAGCACGCATCAAGACCCCAAAGGCGATGGCTGCTGGTATATAGCCCATCGCTATGGGCAGGCTGTATTTAAAAGCAAGTGTCCAGGCAGAGTTTTGTTTTTTCACTTAAGCAGGTAAAAATCTAGAGGAAAATCGTACGTACCATGCCGCTGATTGAACCTGAATAATATAAGCAATGGCAATCAGTATCGCTGCCTGGGTGCCCGCACTGCCAAAGGCGGTCATCGCGAGGGCAAGGGCAATGGACAGATTACGCATTACTGTGCCAAAGACCAGGGCAACGCCATCGGCATAATTCAGGAAACGGCGCGCCACAATTGTACTGATTAAATAGTTCAACAGGTAGAGTACTACCGTGGCAACTATTATTTGCAGCAGGAAAGCAGGAGATTCGACCAAATCTTGTGCTTTGAGGGCCATGGCAACAAAGACAATCCCCAAAACACCAAGGGTAGAAAAACGGGGGAATTTGGGGGCGATCTCTTTCCTGAAGGTTTCAGCTCCATATTTTTTGAGCAGCCAAAATCGTGTGAGCTGCCCCGCAACGAGTGGCAATGCAATAAATAGCAGGATTTGTTTGAATACCAGGCCCAATTGCACGCTGATATGTGCACCCAGTAGAAATTGCACATAAAAAGGCGTAAGTATAGAGCCCAAAAATAAACCGATCACCGTGATCTTGATGGCAGCCGGAATATTGCCGCTGGCAAAACCTGTCCAGGAAATGGTCATGCCGCTGGTTGGCAGCAAGGCAGCTAGCAATAGACCGAGTGCCAGGGTGGGTTCACCGGGGAAAAACAACAAGCCTAGTGCGTAAGCGATGAGTGGAATGAGCAGAAAATTGATACCAATGGCCCAACCCTGAACCAGTCCGGAGCCGGTGGAAAATATTTCTCGAGCACGTACGCTGACCATCATGGGGTAGATCATGATAAGGGTCAACGGAGCAATGGCATGCAGTAAAAACTGCGCATCAAAAATAAGGCCAAAAATAAATCCCGAAATCAAAAATGCCGGAATGCCAAGGCTTAGATGCCGATTGAGCCAGCCCAGTAGTGCCATGGACTCCCTCCCCTGACGGTATGTAAAAAAGTATATTGTATCACGGCTATTGACGGTTCGGTTGCGTGGGGGGGTTGATGGAAAATGGTTAAATACTTATTACTTTTCTGCCCGCCACAGCCGGGGCGCTTTGTGCTAGCATAAAAACTAATAAATCGAGCTTAAAGTCAAAAGACAAAAAATCTAATCTATGTAGGAGAGTACACGCCATGACAGTCCGAATTAACGACGTTGCGCCTAATTTCACGGCTGACACTACAGCCGGCGAAATTGATTTTCATGATTGGATAGGCGATAGCTACGCTATTTTATTTTCACACCCCAAGGATTTTACGCCCGTATGTACCACTGAGTTTGGTGCGGTCGCCCGGCTCGTACCTGAGTTTAAAAAGCGTAATACCAAGGTGATCGGGGTGTCGGTAGATGATGTGGACGATCACAAAAAATGGATCCGCGATATTGAGGCCTTTGCAGGCACCCAGGCAGATTTCCCCATTATTGATGATACCTCTCTGCAGGTTGCCAAACTTTATGACATGTTGCCAGCAGATGCGTTTTTACCTGATGGTCGAACTGCAGCAGATAGTGCAACAGTCCGCACGGTGTTCATTATTGGCCCAGACAAAAAGATTCGTTTGACGATGAATTATCCTATGTCTGTGGGGCGCAATTTTGCGGAAATCATTCGTGCGCTGGATGCAGTGCAGGCTACTGATGGGGTACCGCTGGCTACTCCTGCCGACTGGATTCCTGGTGAGGACGTTATAGTGGCGCTAAGTCTGGATGATGAGCAGGCGCGTGAGCAGTACGGCGAGATCGATGTGCGCTTTCCCTACCTGCGCTTTACCAAGGATCCTAATGCCTAAGGCATAGCCCGCAGAGCTATCAATGATAGCCCCTTATCAGCATTAACCGAGCCTACCCCATGGGGTAGGCTTTTATTTTTATAACTCCTATGTGGATACCCCTTTTATTTGTCTTTTTATTTTCTACCGGCTTTACTGCAGCGGGGCTTGGGGTCCTGGATGCGGGTGCTTTTATGCTGTTGTTGGTGCGTAGTGTACTGACTTTGCCTCTTTTGTTTTTAATACTGTATCTGCGCAAACACCCGCCCAGGTGGGGAGACCTGCTGGCACAGGGGCAGCAGGTAGGGGTAGGAGCGCTTTTGCATGGTGTTTATCTGGGCGGTGTTTTTGCAGCTGTGCAAAGCGGTATGGCAGCGGGCTTGGTGGCTTTGCTGGTGACTATGCATCCTTTACTGACTGCTTTGTTATCCCGGCCTTTATTGGGAGTGCTGATTAGCGTCCGGCAATGGGTGGGCTTTCTACTTGGGGCACTAGGGGTTGTTTTTGTGTTGGGCGGAGGCCTTGAGAACCCTACCCGTTTTCAACTGTCCTGGGTGGGCTTGTCCTGGTGTGTGGTTTCTTTGCTCGGTATGTCCTTTGCGACGTTATGGCAAAAACGTATGTCCAAATCAATGGGGCATGTAGAAGGGCTGGTATTTCAGTACCTGGGGGCCTTGCTGATATTTTTCCTGGCCTGCCTGGTGAGCGGGGATTTTTATTTTCATGGTACTTTGCGGTTATGGCTCACCCTGGCCTGGTTGGTACTGGCCATATCTATCGGCGCCATTTGGTTATTGATGATTATGCTCGAACGAGGTGAGGCGCATCAGGTGGCGCGGATGTTTTTCCTCATCCCCCCGCTAGCGGCTTTACAAGCCTGGTTGTTTTTTGATGAGCAATGGAATTTCATTATGATAGTAGGGGCTGTATTAGTTCTAACCGGTTTGGTATTGGATAGGCCCAGGATGGCGAGGAAGAATGATTAAAGCAATCATCAGCGTTTCGTTAGGCTCAACCCTGGGCGGTTTGCTACGCTGGGTACTGAGTCGGGAGTTTAACTCCTTATGGCTGGTGATGCCCATGGGAACCTACTTTGCCAATGTGATCGCAGGCTTTGTTGCCGGTCTGGCGATTGCCTTTGCTGCGCACACCCCAAGCCTGTCAGCTGAGTGGCGTCTTTTTATTGTGACCGGCTTTTGCGGTGCCCTGTCGACTTTTTCCACCTTTTCAGTGGAGGTTGTGCAGGCATTACAGGCAGGCCGTGTGGTCTACGGGCTGACAGAAATATTTTTACATCTCCTGAGTTCCTTGTTCATGACCTATTTGGGTTTTTTAACTTATCAACTATTTCAGTCGTCTTAGTTTGCCTGCTGTAGTCTTTGTGAGCGTCGCCGTAGTAGCTCTAGTGAGAGCAAAAACAGTATCGAGACAATGATCAGCAGTGTGGCGACAGACAATATAGTGGGATTGATTTGCTCACGCAGGCCTGAGAACATCTCGCGCGGGATCGTTCTCTGAGCGGGCCCGGCCAGAAACAGGACCAGGACAATCTCGTCAAATGAGGTGACAAAGGCAAATAGGGCACCAGAAATGACCCCAGGCCGAATGATGGGCAAGACAACTGTTCTAAAGGCATGAAAGGGTGAGGCCCCCAGGCTGATCGCTGCCCGGTACATGGCTGGATCCAGTCCGGACAGGGTGGCGGTCACGGTAATGATGACAAAAGGCAAGCCCAGCGTAGCGTGGGCAATAACAATGCCTGTAAAGGTGCTGGTCAGATTAAAGCGGGTATAAAAGAAAAACATGCCGGCTGCAATGATGATCAGCGGAACAATCATGGGTGAAAGCAGTAAGGCCGTGATGAGCCTTCTGAATGGCATATGCTCCTGACTTAGGCCCATCGCCGCAACTGTACCCAGGATAGTAGCGACCAAGGTAGCGCAGATGCCGATGAGAAAGCTGTTTTTGATAGCCAGTATCCAGTTGGGGCTATCCAGAATGGATTTGTACCAACGCAGGGAATAGGCCTCGGGATCAAGTTTGAGCATGCCCGGGGTAAAGCTGAAAAATGGTTCGGCGTTAAATGACAAGGGCAAGATGATCAAAATGGGCAGCATTAAAAAAAGCAGCACTAAAAAGGCAGCCAGAGCAAGCAGGCGTGCGCCCCATTGATGTCCAGCGGAATAATAATGTTTTTGTGCCATTTTTGATTACCCTAAGCGAATATTACTGGCGCCAACCAGGCGGTCATATACCCAGTACAGCAAGAGAATCACTGCTAATAACAGTGAACCCAGCGCTGCAGCCAGCCCCCAGTTGCTTGATTGTTGCATGTGAAAGGCAATGAGATTGGAAATAAGCTGCCCATCCGTGCCTCCGACCAAGGCAGGAGTGATGTAATAGCCAACGGAAATGATAAATACCAGCAGCGTACCGGCGCTGAGTCCCGGGAGCGAGAGTGGCAGATAGACCTTTAAAAATGCGCCGAATGGCCGACTGCCCATGGAAACGGCAGCCCGGACATAGCTGCTATCGATGCCACGCATGACGCTATACAAGGGGAGCACCATAAAGGGTAACAGAATATGGGTCATTGCAATAATCGTTGAAAAGCGGGTATAGAGCATTTCAAGCGGAGCATTGATAAGCCCGGTCCAGACCAGAAATGAATTAATGACCCCATTGGTCTGGAGCAGGGCAATCCAGGCAGTGGTGCGCACCAGCAGCGAGGTCCAAAATGGCAGCAGAACAAAAATCAATAGAAAGTTTGCCTGGTTGCTGCTCGTATGTGCCATGTAATAAGCAAGGGGGTAGCCTAATAAAATGCATAGGACAGTGATGGTGGCTGCAATATACAAAGTCTTGGCATAAAGCTGTATGTAGATTTGTGCTGAACTACGGGCCTGAATGTCGCCGGTCTCACTGCGCTCCAGATCCAGCGCAGTTAAAAAATTGGTCTCGCTGTAGGTCCGGCCGGCCTCGCGGACAGCTCGCCAGAAGGCCGGGTCTAACCACTGTGGGTGGGCATCGGCGAGGATCTGAGCGCCTTTGGTTTGCAACATTTCCTCAGATTCGCTGCGCAAGGCGCGGGCGCTGCGGTTGATGATACTGGTGGCGCCACTAAAATGCCTGTTAACTGCGGCTGCCAGCGTTCCGGCTTGCCGGGTTTGAGCCAGGGTATGCAAATCCAGCGCCATTGCATTTAACGCCTCGGGGGGTGGACTGCTCTGTCCATCCCACTGACTGAGGGCGACGTTGGTTTGTTGAATCAGATCGGCGACGCTCGGGTTATATATGCTGCGATATAGCATAGTGGTGATAGGCGCCACAAAACTGAAAAAAATAAAGGCCAGCAAAGGCAAAACCAAAAGCAGTGCCTGTTGACGTCGCCGTCGTAGCGCTTTGCGCTCACTACGCACTTCGGCATCATTAAGTCCGGTCATTTGGTT
>DATGTB010000052.1:0-4292 GCA_035302065.1 Paenalcaligenes sp.
GACCTGATTGATACGTTAATCAATCGGGGGGTCATTCGCCTGACTGATCTCCCTCCCGAGGCACTGAAAAAGATACAAGAACGAAAACAAACTCGTAGTAAATTGAGAGGAGGGCTGGATCTGCTAAACGAGGATGATGACCTGCCCCTTTAATCAGATATAAACAATATGGTAGATAAAAACATCCCGATACCTGATCAGTTGCCGCCCCACATAACTCATGATGACCCGTTGTTAGCCTCTTTGGTGCAGGTTATCAAGCATTACGATATTGAAATCAGTGCTCAACAGCTAACTGTTGGATTACCTTTGCAGGACGAACGTTTAACCTTGTCTCTGGCACAAAGGGCGGTCGAGCGGGTACGGTGCCAAGCAACAGTTGTCCGGCGTAAATTAAAAGGAATACCAGAGGCTCTGTTACCAGCGATTTTGGTGCTCAAGGATGGCTACTATTGCGTCCTGTGGCATGAGGACGGGGATACGCTGACGGTAAGTTATCCGGAAAACCCTGGTCCAGTCACAATAAAGCGCCAACAATTACAGCAGGAATACAATGGGCTGGCCCTATTCGTACGTCCTCAATATCGGGTGGAATCCCGATCCACTGAGGGTTTAGAGCAGTCCCGCCGTAAAAACTGGTTTTGGGCTTCTATTTTTGCGCACTGGCGTTTATATCGCGATGCTTTGGGAGCGGCATTATTAATCAATATTTTTGCGATTATGATGCCGCTGTTTACCCTCAATGTTTATGATCGGGTCGTGCCCAACGATGCTTTTGAAACCTTGTGGGTACTGGCCTCCGGGTTGGTGTTGGCCTTGTTTTTCAATTGGATTTTAACTACGGTGCGCGCCCGGGTAGTAGACCGGGCCAGTAGTGAAGTAGACATAGAGGTTTCGGCACGGATTATGCAGCGGGTGCTTGATATCCGTCTGGACAGTCGCCCTTCCTCGGTGGGGGCCTTTGCTGCCAATCTGCGCTCTTTTGAGGCGGTACGGGATTTTATCGCCTCAGCTAGTTTGACCACCTTTGTGGATCTGCCGTTTTTGTTTTTGTTTTTGGCGGTGTTGGGCTGGTTATCCCCTTATTTGATGCTACCGCCCGCAATTGCAGCAGTAGTCATTTTATTGGTTTCCTTGTTTTCGCAATATCGGATTCGACGTCTGAGTGTGGATTTGTTTCAGGCTGGTGCACAACGCAATGCCGTTTTGGTTGAATCCCTGGCGGGCCTGGAAACAATCAAGGTGCTCAATGCCCAGGGTAAAACTCAGCATCGCTGGGAGGAGTCCACCAAAAACATTGCCGCTGTCAATTTGAAAATCCGGGCGGTGACTTCGGCAACGGTGAGTTTTATACAGTTTGTGCAGCAATTAGTGACCGTCAGCGTGGTAATTATCGGGGTTTATCTCGTCTCTGATGCCGAGCTTTCCCTGGGGGGGATTATCGCAGCATCCATGCTTGCAGGACGAAGTCTGGCCTCATTGGGGCCTTTGGCCGGGTTGATGATGCAGTATTACAATGCACGCCAATCGTTATCGGCCATCGATCGTTATATGCAATTACCCGCTGAACATGAGCAAGACAAGACCTTTTTAGCCCGCCCTGTATTAAAAGGTGAAATTGAGTTCAAGGAGGTCAAGTTTGGTTATCCAGAGTCTGGTCAGTCCGTGCTCAATGGCGTTAACTTCAAAATTGCGCCCGGGGAGCGCGTCGGTATTGTTGGCCGTATTGGCAGCGGGAAAACTACCATTGCCCGTTTGGTACTGGGCTTGTACCAGCCGACCGAGGGTAGTGTGTTGATCGATGGGGTGGATAGCCGCCAAATAGATCCCATCGATTTGCGTCGGTCCATGGGCTATGTGTCCCAGGACCCGGTCCTGTTCTATGGCACCCTCAAACAAAACCTGATGCTGGGGGCACCTTTCGCCACTGATGAGCAGATGCTCAGCGCTGCAAAAATTGCCGGAGTGGATCGCTTTGCTGCCCTGCACCCTGAAGGTTATGACATGCTCATCAGTGAACGCGGGGAGTCCCTGTCCGGCGGTCAACGGCAGTCCATCGCGGTTGCACGGGCGCTGCTTAACAACCCATCTGTCCTGCTTCTAGATGAGCCGAGCAGCAATATGGACAATCAAAGTGAGGTGGCATTACGCCGACAACTCACTCCTATTTGCGAGTCGAGGACAGTGATATTAATCACCCATCGAATGCCTTTACTGACTCTGGTTGATCGGTTGATGGTCGTTGATGGGGGCAAGATTGTTGCCGACGGGCCCAAAGAGCAGGTCATTGCTGCATTACGAGATCGGCAGATTGGCCAACAAAAAAATTAATTATTTGCTGCAGGATAGACAGCATGGAAATTAAAGAACTTTTAAAGAAGCAAACCATGCGCGGTTCCAGGCTGCTGGTCTGGTTGAGCCTGCTGGTTGTCATTGTGTTGGTTTTTTGGGCCCATCATGCGTGGATTGATGAGGTGGTGCGGGGTGAGGGCAAGGTAGTGCCCTCACGGCAGGTGCAAATTGTCCAAAGCCTGGATGGTGGGGTGGTGGAGGAAATCCTGGTGCGTCCGGGACAAGTCGTAGAGCAAGGTGATGTGCTGTTACGTATTGACCCGACACGTTTTACTTCATCTCTGGGAGAAACCGAAGCCGAGATTATGGCTTTGAAAGCCAAGGCGGCCCGGTTACGTGCTTTGGCGGATGGCGAATCTATTGAAATTCCAGCGGAGGTGGCTTTAACGGCTCCAGAGCTCGCAGAAATGGAAATACGAATCTGGGAGAGTCGTTCACAGGAGTTGGATAATAACTTGGCGATTGCGCAAGAGCAACTCAAACAGCGCCGAGAGGAGTTGCGTGAAGCACAGGCCAATCGGGATCAGGCTGCTCAAAGTTGTGGCATCACCTCACAAGAGCTAAACATGACCCGCCCTTTGCTGGAAACCGGGGCCGTGTCACAGGTGGATATTTTGCGTTTGCAGCGTGAAGTGGCCAAATACTGCGGTGAGCAAAAAGCGTTTGCGGCACAAATCGATCGTATAGAGGCCGCTATACAGGAAGCAGAAAAACGTTTGGTAGAAACAGAGATTAGTTTCCGCAATGAAGCGCGCTCCGACCTATCAGAGACTAGAGCCCGGCTGTCTTCATTACAAGAAGGACAGGTGGCGCTGGCCGATCGAGTACGTCTGGCTGAGGTCCGTTCTCCGGTGCCTGGTGTCATAAAAAGCCTGCATGCCAATACTTTGGGTGGGGTCATACAGCCGGGTCACGATATTTTGGAAATTGTGCCATCGGATGACTCCCTGTTATTGGAAGTACGTATCAATCCCCGTGATATCGGTTTTATTCGGCCCGAACAAGAGGCTAGCGTGAAATTCACGGCCTACGATTTCACTGTTTACGGGGGCATGGACGGAGTTGTTGAACGAATCAGCGCAGATTCTCACATTGATGAACAGGGCAATACCTATTATGTCGCAGATGTGCGTACGGATAGTGCTTTTTTGGGGGACGAGGAAAAGCCTATCATCCCCGGCATGCTGGCCGATGTACATATTTTGACGGGCAAACGGACGGTCTTGCAATACTTGCTAAAACCCATCTTGCGTGCTCGGGAAAATGCTTTTGTGGAACGCTAAAGAATGAGCGTATTCCAGGAGTAAAGAAATGACTGAAAAACATGTAGTTTATATACTGAGTAAAGATCCTCATTTGATTAGACACCTTGAGGGAATAAAAGACGCTCAGTTTGTAACCAAAGCTGTCAATAGCCTGCAAGATCTAACTGCTGCAGCACGTCAGCAGCTGGTGATTGTAGATGTTGATTGCATCCATTGGGGGGCACGGGAATGGGAGCGGTTTTTTCAGGATCACCTGGTATTGGTAGCCAGCCTCAAGCCATCGGATAGCGAGGGGCAGCGGGCCTTTGTCATGGGAGCCAAGGCTTATAATCATGCCTACAGCAGTGCGGAACAATGGCGCCGGGTATTGGAGCATGTTCTGGATGGGCAGGTCTGGCTCGGGGCAAGTCTGTTGAGTCGATTGCTTAACCAGATTTCAACGGTAGTGCCTACCGAAACCACCGACTGGCAAAAGAACTTAACGCCTAGGGAGATTGACGTTGCTCAGCGGGCTGCACGCGGTTTTTCCAATCAGCAAATTGCCCAGGATCTGGATATCAGTGAACGCACGGTGCGGGCCCATCTGGGTTCCGTATTTGCCAAATTACAGGTGCAGGATCGGTTAAGTCTGGCACTTTTGATTCATGGGTTATTAGAATAGAAAAATGCTCAAAC
>DATGTB010000053.1:0-2993 GCA_035302065.1 Paenalcaligenes sp.
GGAGTAGGCCTCACCAGTGGCGCCCGCACGCCCCGTACGGCCAATACGGTGCACATAGTCCTCGGCCTGATAAGGAAGCTCAAAATTCACCACTGCAGCCACCCCGGCAATATCCAGTCCGCGGGCAGCGACATCCGTGGCAACCAGCACCGGAGTTTTCTCCTGCTTGAACTCATCCAGGATGCGCATCCGCTCCTGCTGACTTTTATCACCGTGAATCGCCTCTGCACTGACGCCCTGACGGTTCAACTGCCTCGTCAGGCGGTTGGCACCCGCACGAGTATTGCTAAAAACAATGACCTGTGACCACTGCTTTTCCCTGAGCAGCTGCACCAAAACATCTTGCTTGTCATTTTGCCTGAGGGTAAACAGTCGCTGAGTCACGGTCTCGGCGGCCGTATTGCGCTCAGCCACTTCGATTTCCACTGGCCGATTCAGAAACTGCCGGCTCAGGCGTCTGATCTCCGGGCTAAAGGTGGCCGAAAACAACAAACCCTGCCGCTTATCAGGCAGTGCCTGCATAATGCGAGCCAAATCGGGCAAAAAGCCCATATCCAGCATGCGATCCGCCTCATCAAGGACCAGCACACTGACCTGCGACAAATTCACCGTGCGCTGCTTGAGATGATCCAGCAAACGCCCTGGCGTTGCGACCAGGACCTCACAGCCCTGTTGTAGTATTTCGACCTGCTTTTGCATATCCACGCCACCAAAGACAACGGCGCTGCGCAAAGGCGTGAACTGACAGTATTGCTGTACGCTTTGGGCGACCTGATCGGCAAGCTCACGCGTAGGAGTCAGAATCAGGGCCCGCACCGGATGCAAGGCCGGCGACACGCTATGCGTCGCATAGGGCATCAGGCGATGCAAAATAGGCAGCACAAAGGCAGCGGTTTTCCCCGTACCTGTTTGCGCAGCCCCCATCACATCCAGGCCTTGCATGGCGACGGGAATGGCTTTTACCTGTATCGGTGTCGGTGTCGTATAGCCTGACTGCTCAATGGCCTTGAGCACACTCGGATGCAGGTTAAATAATTTGAAATCCTGCCCACTGCGTTCAGTGGAGCCGGCATTGGTATCTGTAGTATTCATCGATGTACGTGTTGTTATCAAGTGCTAGCAAAAGTTAGACCAACAGTGCCTTGAGCACCCAGAAACACACCATCCCACCCAACATCAGGTGCAACGCATTGCGTGTGCGCAAAAAGATTAGCACTGCCAGGACTGCAGAGATGATTTTTATTATGGCCTCGGTCGAGTAATAAGCACCGGACAAGGGAAAGAGTTCTGGAACCACAATGGCTATCAGTGCAGCAACAGGTGCAAAGCGCAATGAGCGACGCACCGCAGGTGTTAATGGCAGATAATCCCCAAATAAAAAGTACCCTACTCGAGTCAGTATGCTACATAACATCAGTAGCAGTATTGCCCATAGTATATATGCCTGACTACTCACTATTGTACGCCTTTACTCTTTATATGCAGTTGTTCCGCCGCCACGCCTGCAATCATGCCACAAAATACTGCAGCCACCAGACCCAGGCGTAAAGGCAATAACTGCCCGATCCAGGCGGTCACTGCCGCCACCACCAGACAAACCACCAAGCCCCGATTAGTCACCAGGGGGACCAAAATGGCCAGCAATGCCAATGTTGCCGCATAATCCAGCGACCAGCCGGCCGGAATCAGGCCTGCGAAAAAAATACCTGCCACCGAAAAGAACTGCCAGCTACACCAGCCAGGGATAATCATCCCCAAAAAATACCAGAGCTGATCACTGGTGCCCTGCTTTTTGGCCTCGGCGTACCGGGACATGAAAATGGCAAAAGCAATATCACTGACGAGAAATCCCAACACGAAACGCGCTCGCCAGCCATAACGCCGGAAAAACGGCTGCAAGGCCGCCCCAAAGATAATGAAACGGATATTGACGACAAAGCCGGCGACGAAGATCAGCCATAGCGGTGCCTGGGACTCCAGCAAGGGCAGGGCAGTCAATTGCGCAGATCCGGCGTACACCAAAAAGGTCATCAACAGGGCTTGCACCTCGGTCAAGCCCGATTTGAGCATGGCAATCCCGGTCACGAAGCCCCAAATCGACGTTGCCGTCATGGCGGGCAATACGTCCTTGAAGCCCAGCACAAAATGCATACGCTGGCGGGGCGTCGGTCGCCACCTTAAAATTCCATCATCTCGCACAAAAACTTCCAGGTCAGGGACAATTGATCAAAAAATGAGATTCCTGCGTACAATGCTGATAGTCTACGCCACCCTGTTAGAGCTTGCTACAATGATAGCCGTATTTTTATTTTGATTGGAAAGGCACAGTGTTATGAATCAAACAACAAATAAAACCATCGATGTGGTTTATGTCAATCCGGACGAGCTGCCCGTCTACTGTCCCGGGCCCAATGCCCCGCTCTGGAGCATGCACCCCCGAGTCTATATCAAGATAGAAACCAACAAGACTGCGCACTGCCCTTATTGTGGGGCCGCCTACCAATTGCGTGAGGAAGTTTAGGATCCACGGTAGTGACTGCTCGTCTGGATAGTTCCGCCTGCCCCACCCCGCTATGGCTGCCGGGGGGCCATCTGCAAACCATTTACAGTGCGCATTACACCCGCCATCGGCGCATTGCCTTTGTCCGCGAGCGCCGGGAGACGAGCGATGGCGATTTTATCGACTTTGATTGGGCGGGGCCCGGCTTATATCCCGAGCGCTTACACTCTGGTGAGCTGGTGCGTGCGGATGTGCAGCTACGCCATACAGCGGCCCGGCGCTGGTTTCAGGAGGAAGACAAACAGAGCCTCCCCCAAGATCCGGATACCCGTGCCCTGCTCCTCATACATGGCCTTGAGGGCAGCAGCAAAAGCCATTACGCCCAGGCCATTGCGCAGTATTTGCGGGCCCGCGGCTGGGTCGTTGTCATTGCCCACTTTCGTGGTTGCTCGGGGTTTCCCAACCGCATGGCGCGTGCCTATTTCTCTGGCGA
>DATGTB010000054.1:0-8764 GCA_035302065.1 Paenalcaligenes sp.
GCATCCGCCAAAGCCTCGGCAAAGGAGACCCCCTTGGCCCGCATTTCTGACAAAATATAATTAGTGGTGCCATTAATGATGCCTGCTACCCACTGAATGCGATTGGCAGTCAGACCCTCGCGCATGGCCTTGATGATGGGGATACCCCCCGCTACCGCTGCCTCAAATGCGACCATGACCCCCTGCTTGTGTGCTGCGGCGAATATTTCATTGCCATGCTCAGCCAGCAAGGCCTTGTTGGCGGTGACAACGTGCTTGCCCTGTTTGATGGCCTCCATCACCCAGTCTTTGGCGACGGTATCGCCGCCAATCAGCTCCACCACTACATCAATATCCGGGTGCTGCACCAGCTCCAGCCCCTGGTCCGTGATCCAGACCTCATCGCCCAATAGGGCCCGGGCCCGGTCAATATCACGTACCGCCACGGCCTCAATCTCGATCCGGCAACCCGCCCGGCGTGCAATCTCGTCGGCATTTTGTTTGAGTACCTTCCAGGTACCACCACCGACCACCCCCAAACCTAATAAACCTACTTTAATTGGCCTCATTTGCTTAATCCATCGTTACGGAACATTTCTCGAATACCACGAATTGCCTGGCGGGTACGCTGCTCATTTTCAATCAGGGCAAAGCGTACATACTCATCGCCATACTCACCAAAACCCACGCCAGGAGAAACTGCCACCTTGGCATCACTGAGCAAGCGCTTGGAAAACTCCAACGAGCCAAGCGCCCGGTAGGCCTCGGGAATACGCGCCCAGATGTACATGGATGCCTTGGGCACCTCTACCGGCCAGCCCAAATCATCTAGTCCGCGCGCCAGTACGTCACGGCGGGACTGATAAGTCTGCACCACCTCACGAACACAATCCTGCGGCCCCTCCAAAGCAGTAATGGCTGCCACCTGTATCGGTGTAAAGGTACCATAGTCATGGTAGCTTTTGATACGGGCCAGCGCAGATACCATGCGTTCATTGCCCACCATGTAGCCAATACGCCAGCCGGCCATATTATAGCTTTTGCTCATGGTGAAAAACTCCACCGCTACCTCGCGTGCGCCAGGCACCTGCATGATTGAAGGCGCCTGATAGCCATCAAAGCAGATATCCGCATAAGCAAAATCATGCACCACCAAAATATTATGCTCACGTGCCAGGGCAATAATGCGCTCGAAAAAAGGCAGATCCACACACTGTGCGGTGGGATTGCTGGGGAAACCGAGAATAATCATCTTGGGCTTTGGAATAGCCTCACGCACCGCACGCTCGATCTCTTCGAAGAAATCCACCCCTGCTATCATGGGCACTGACCGTATGTTGGCCCCGGCGATAACTGCGCCGTAAATATGGATGGGGTAGCTCGGGTTTGGTACGAGAACGGTATCGCCCTGCTCAAGGGTAGCCAACATCAGATGCGCGAGCCCTTCCTTTGAGCCGATGGTCACGATCGCCTCACTATCAAAATCCAGATCCACATCATAGCGACGGCCATACCAGTCCGTAATGGCCTTGCGCAAACGGGGGATACCACGTGAGACTGAATACCCATGCGTGTTTGGACGCTGACTGACCTCTATGAGTTTGTCCACAATATGCTCAGGCGTTTTACCATCAGGATTACCCATAGACATGTCTATGATGTCTTCCCCTCGGCGCCGTGCCGCCATTTTCAACTCGCCAGTAATGTTAAAGACATAAGGAGGTAAACGATCAATACGGGGAAAACTGCTCATACTCGTCCTTTTGCAAAGGTAAAATAATTTGAAAATAACCAAACATTAAAGTTTAATAGATTTGCCGGCCAGACCAAAATAATCGCCTTCGTACGATGTACGGTTTTACGATATGATTAAAGACTATGCATTGGAGGCCTATTCGTGCTTTTACAACGTGAAACCACCCCTGAGCTAAATACCGTCACAGCCTATGGTGAGGATTATCTGGAGATCAACAAGGTCAAATACACAAAACCCGTGTATTTTACGCCAAATAGTGAGATAAAACTGCTTGACTTTGATACTGTGCAGAAAATTGACGCCCGGCAGCTGCGTATGCTGACTGGTGTGCAGGCACGCGAGCAAAGTCCGCTGGATTTTCTCAATGGCGAGGGCCCACAGCTGGATAATCCGGACAATACCGAGATTCTCTTGCTAGGCACAGGGCAAATTCAAACCTTTTTACACCCCGAAATCACTGCCGAGTTACAGGGCATCGGCATTGGGGTAGAGATTATGACCACCCCAGCGGCTGCCCGCACGTATAATATCCTCATGTCTGAGGGACGCCTGGTGGTCGCCGCACTAATGATTTAACAGACTGACAGGAGCAGGTATGTCTACTTTGGAAATTGGCTCGCAATTACCCGCCTTTACAGCACAAACCAACCATGGCGAGATAAACAGCCAGGAGCTTGTGGGTACTCCCTTTGTACTGTATTTTTACCCACGTGACAGCACGCCTGGATGCACCAATGAGGCCAGGGATTTCCAGGCCAATTTGCCAGCCTTCGAAAAATTGGGAGTTAAAATCATCGGTGTCTCGCGGGACTCAATCAAATCCCACGAGCGTTTTGCCGAGCGCCAGGAGCTCACCTTTGCGCTGATCTCCGATCCGGAGGAAACCGTCTGCAATTTATTTTCTGTCATCAAGGATAAAAACATGTATGGGCGCAAGGTACGCGGCATAGAGCGCAGCACCTTTTTATTTAACGCCAAGGGCGAGCTCGTCCAGCAATGGCGCAAGGTTCGTGTACCTGGCCATGTTGAGGCTGTGCTCGAGGCCGCCCAGGCCTTATAACCTTTATTATTCTGCCTTTTAATATCTGACAGGAGCTTTATACGATTATGCCTTTACCACCGCTACCTACCCGATTAGGCAGCCGTTTGAGCAAAGAAGAGCTCAACAAGGCTCCTGTACCCGATGATGCCCGGCGGCCAGACGATGAGTCTGCGACCGAGCCAGGCGCGGCCAAAAAAGCCACCAAAGCTGCCAAGGCAGCGAAAGCAACAAGGGCGGCTAAAAAAGCAGCCAAAAAGGCCAAGACAGCGGCCAAAAAAACCGCTCAAAAGGCCGCCAAAAAGGGCAGCAAAACCACGGCCGGAAAGACCGTCCCGGCAACTCAGCAAACCGCTGCGTTACTCAAGCATGCACCGGTCAAGACCACACCCGCCAAAAAGCCCGCTCCCACCCCGGCACCATCAGCAGCACATGAGCCAATTGCTGAGGGCGAAAAGCCCAAGATCTTTGTGCTCGACACCAATGTGTTGTTGCATGATGCCAATTGCCTGTTCATGTTCAAAGAGCACGATGTCTTTATCCCCATGATTGTGCTTGAGGAGCTGGATAATCAGAAAAAGGGGCTCTCCGAGGTCGCCCGCAATGCCCGCCAGGTCAGTCGTTATCTGGACGGCATCGTGCAAGGACAAAAGGTAGATGGTGGGCTTGCCCTAAATCACCTGGGCCATCAGGAGGCCCTGGGCAAGCTCTTTTTACAGACCCAGGCCCTGGATGCCAAGTTGCCCATCGACCTGCCCATCGGCAAGGCGGATAATGCCATCTTGCACATTGTCAGTGCCTTGCAAAGGCAGCGCCCCGATCAGCAGGTGATCCTGGTTTCCAAGGATATCAATATCCGCCTCAAGGCCAAGGCCTTGTCCCTGCCCGCCGAGGATTATCGTCATGATCAGGTTCTCGAGGACTCCGATCTGCTCTATAAGGGTAGTCGAGAGGTGGATGCCGATTTTTGGTCCGAATTGACCGATGAGGTGGATACCTGGATGGAGGCCGGCTTTACCTATTACCGTATCAAGGGCCCGCTGGTCTACGATCTTAGCGTCAATGAGTTTATTTATACCGACGCTGAGCCCCCATTCAGCGCCCAAGTTCGCGAAACCTATCGAGACACGGCGGTGATTTCCACCCTGCGCGACTACGGACATACCAAAAACAATTTATGGGGAATCACAGCCCGCAATCGCGAGCAAAACTTTGCGCTCAATCTGCTCATGAATCCGGACTGTGATTTTGTCTCTTTGCTCGGGCAGGCCGGGACGGGGAAAACCTTGCTGGCCTTGGCCAGTGGCTTGACCCAGACACTGGAAACACGCCGTTATAACGAGATCATTATCACGCGCGCCACTGTGCCGGTAGGCGATGACATCGGCTTTTTACCCGGCACCGAGGAGGAAAAGATGGCACCCTGGATGGGCGCTCTGGAGGATAACCTCGAGGTGCTCCAGGCCGGTAGCCGCCATCACTACGCCCTTAGCAGCCATAGCACCCAGTACCAGTCCGCGCTGGAGGCCATCCGTGATCATATTCAAATCAAATCGCTTAGCTTTATGAGGGGGCGCACCTTTCTGAACAAATTTGTGATCATTGATGAGGCCCAAAACCTCACACCCAAGCAAATGAAAACCCTCATTACCCGGGCCGGGCCGGGCACCAAGATTGTTTGTCTGGGTAACCTCGCCCAAATCGACACCCCGTATTTGACCGAGGGTAGTTCGGGGCTGACCTATGTGGTGGATCGCTTCAAGGATTGGCCCCATGCAGGGCATATCACCCTACAACAGGGTGAGCGCTCGCGTCTGGCAGACTTTGCCAATACGGCATTATAGGGAGTCATCATGAGTGATCAAGCCTTTGTGCCGCCTATTGCGTTGACAATGGGCGATGCGGCCGGTATTGGTCCGGAGCTTTGTGCCCATTTGCTCACTACCGAGCAGAAGGCGCCGGTGGTTGTTTACGGTGATATTCCGGCCATGCAACGTGCCCTCGCCCTCATCGGCAAGGATGCCGACTACCAGCTTGCCCCCATCAGCCACCCGCTGCATTATCCACGAGCCATGCTGGCCGCGCATCAGATTCCCATTGTGCAATGCGGCCCGCCTTTGCCTGCGGATCTGCCTTACGGGGTCATTGATCCGCGGGCTGGCAAGATGGCCTACGACGCCCTTAGCTATGCCATCCAACATGCAATGGAAGGCCACGTACGTGCCATCGTTACCGCGCCCCTACACAAAGATGCCATGCATCAGGCCGGTATCAAGGCTCCGGGCCATACCGAAATCCTGGCCGAGCAAACCCGGACCGAACACTATGCCATGATGCTCATGAATGACGAGCTTAAGGTCATGCTGGTCACCATTCACATCCCGCTTGCCGAGGTCAGCAAGCAAATAACATTGGCAAAGGAACTGCAAACCATCCGCCTCGCCCATCAGTTTTGTCAGCAGGCGGGGATTGAACGAGCGCGCATTGCGGTGGCCGGCTTGAATCCTCATGCCGGTGAAGAAGGACAATTTGGGGATGAAGAAATCCGCATCATTACCCCGGCCATTGAAAAAGCCCGGGCCGAAGGCATTGAGGTCAGCGGTCCCTGGCCGGGCGATACGATTTTCATGCGCGCGCGCAAGGGCGAGTTTGATATTGTGGTGGCGCAATACCATGATCAGGGGCTGATCCCGGTCAAATACCTCGGCCTTGAGCAAGGCGTCAACGTCACTGTTGGCCTGCCCTTTATCCGGACGAGCGTAGACCATGGGACGGCTTTTGATATTGCCGGTCAGGGCGTTGCCGACCCGCGCTCACTACAAACAGCCTTTGATGCCGCCCTTAAGCTCAGCGCTGCATCGACTGATTAGTGATGTGGTCCACTACCGTGGTCCTCACCGCCGTGCAGCCCATCTTGCAAGAAGTTCAAAAAACGGGTGCTCGAGCCCTGGAAAGCCAACCGGACCGTGCCGATCGGGCCATTACGCTGCTTGCCAATAATAATCTCGGCCGTACCCTTGTCGGGCGAATTGGGGTTATAGACTTCGTCCCGATAAATAAACAAGATCAAATCCGCATCCTGCTCAATGGCGCCGGATTCGCGCAAATCACTCATGACCGGACGCTTGTTGGGACGTTGCTCCAGACTACGGTTAAGCTGTGACAATGCAATCAGCGGGCAATTGAGCTCCCGTGCCAGCCCCTTGAGTGAGCGGCTGATTTCAGAAATTTCGGTCGCCCGGTTCTCACTGCCTGAGCTGCCGGACATCAACTGCAGGTAGTCAATGATAATCACCCCTAACTGGCCGCATTGTCGCGCCAGGCGACGAGCGCGGGCGCGCACCTCCATTGCCGTTAGCCCAGGGGTCTCGTCAATGAAAATCTGTGCCTTTTGAATGCTCTTCATGGCATCCACAACCTTGCGCCAATCATCCTCTTTGAGCTTTCCCGTGCGCAAGCGATGCTGATCGAGCATCCCCACCGAACCAATCATGCGCATCGCCAGCTGTGCCGCCCCCATCTCCATGGAAAATACGGCTACCGGCAAGCCCTGCTGTATGGCAATATACTCACCGATATTCATCGACAATGAAGTTTTACCCATCGACGGCCGCCCGGCCACAATCACCAAATCACCAGGTTGCAGACCCGAGGTCATACGATCCAAATCGATAAACCCGGTCGGCACCCCGGTCACATCGGAGTGGTCCTGACGACGATGCAACTCGTCAATGCGCTCTACCACCTGTTTGAGCACCGGCTCTATCTCCAGGAACCCCTGGCCACCACGCTCGCCCTCCTGGGAGATTTGAAATATCTTGGCCTCTGCCGCATCGAGGATTTCACGAGCCTCCTTGCCCCGGGGCTCCAGCGCACTGCTGGCGACTTCATCAGCAATCGTGACCAGCTTTCTGAGCATGGAGCGCTCGCGCACAATCTCGGCATAACGACGAATATTGGCGGCCGAAGGGGTGTTGTGGGTCAGCGCATTGAGATAGTGAATCTCACCCACCTCCTGAGCCTGCCCGGCATTGACCAGGGACTCATGCACTGTAATCACGTCGGCAACGCGATTCAACTCAATTAGCTGGGAGATATGGCGCCAAATCAGACGATGCTCATGACGATAGAAATCATCCTCACGCAATAAGTCCGCAATGCGATCCCAGGCCTGATTATCGATCATCAGACCGCCCAGAACGGACTGCTCAGCCTCAACTGAGTGTGGCGGCAGGCGGAGCTCAGCCAGCTCGCCATCCAAGGGGTTAGGCATGCTCGGTTGATTCACAAGGACCTCATTTTCAGTAAAAAAAAGCCGGTACTGGACCGGCTGTATTTAACCCTGTAGAGCGACGACATCCAAAGGGATGTGCTCTGGTCTCTAGTCTAGATCACCCTCTACGACAACGGTGACCTCGACCTCTACATCAGGGTGTAAGCTAATGGCGACAGGGTACTCGCCCACGGCTTTGAGCGGACCATCGGGCAGACGAATCTGCGCACGCTGAATGCTGTCAAAACCTTTTTCGGCCAGGGCCTCGGTGATATCCATATTGGTTACCGAACCGAATAGACGACCGTCTACCCCTGCCTTTTGCAGAATTTCCACGCGCAGCTCGGCCAGCTGATTGCCCAGTGCCTGGGCGGCGGCCAAGCGCTCCTGCTGGGCACGCTCGAGCTCTGCTCTTTGCTGCTCAATCTCCTGGACGGCCTCGGGGGTGGCGCGACGCGCAATGCCGCGAGGAATCAGGAAGTTGCGAGCATAGCCATTACGTACATTTACTACCTCGCCCAAATCGCCCAAATTAGCAACTTTTTCTAGCAAAATGACTTGCATGATATGCTCCCAGCTTATTTATGGTTATCAGTATACGGTAATAAGGCCAGGAAACGAGCGCGCTTGATCGCGGTATCCAGCTGACGCTGAAAATGCGCCTTGGTCCCTGTCAAGCGGGCCGGAATGATTTTACCATTTTCCTGAATAAAATCACGCAAGGTATCGATGTCCTTATAATCGATTTCCTTGACCCCTGCCACGGTGAAGCGGCAAAACTTGCGCCGTCTAAAAAGGGGGTTTTGCTGACCAAAACGACGACGTCTATCTCTTCTTCTACGACCGACTGCCATGATGTTTATCCTCATGCCCCTACAGGGGCTCAATAGCGATGTAAATACTAATCTGTTGTTAAAAGCTCAAACTGCTGTAGATGCAATACGAGAAAGCTGCTGTTTTTGTGTTTGGGGGCAAAAAACCCCTGACACTTCAGCTCTGTACCCACTGCCACATCGGCGAGCTGCTGTGCCAAGGCACCCACAGCCAGGACCTCAAAAGCAAAACTTAGTTGCCGCCTGAACTGATCATGACTCACCTCTGAGTGGTGCGCCAGCTCCATACTGAGCACGGCTACCCCGGCGGGGGTATAGCGCAAGGGCTGTAGCTGCTGCACCTGACCGGTTATAAGGGCGTGATTTGAAGACCCCTGGGCACTGAACACGTATTAAGCGTCCTGCTCGGCCTCGTCTGCCTGCTCCTCAGATGCCTCAGACTCCTCGGCATAGGTAGCAGAACTGTCCTCGCTCTGCTCGCCTGAGTCCTCGTCCTCTGAACGACGACCCTCGTCACGATCGACGGAGCTCATCATGACCGATGGGCCGACAGGAGCCTCCTTGGTCTGGATGATCAGGTTACGCAAGATGGCATCGTTATAACGGAACGCATGCTCGAGCTCCTCGAGTGTCTCGCGGTTAATTTCGATATTCATGCAAACGTAATGAGCTTTGACAAGCTTTTGGATGGGATAAGCCAACTGACGTCGACCCCAGTCCTCTAATCGGTGGATCTTGCCCCCATCAGAGGTCACAATATTTTCATATCTTTCGATCATGGCGTTTACCTGCTCGCTCTGATCGGGGTGTACGATAAACACCACTTCGTAATGACGCATAAAATACTCCTTTATGGATGCCAGGCGTACCCGCCAAGCAGCCCG